>DATGPD010000629.1:0-3889 GCA_035305285.1 Planctomycetota bacterium | reverse complement strand
GTACGGCATCCGCTTCGGGCCGCTCGGCGTGCTGGGTGAGAAGCTGGTGTTCCAGGCCGACGACGGCGTGCGGGGTACGCATCCGTGGATCACCGACGGCACGCCGGAAGGCACGGACCTGCTCCTCGAACTCCCGTTCCGGTCTTCGGGCGCGTTGTACGGCGTGGTCCATCGCGGGGAGCTCTACTTCCTCAAAGACAACTTCGTGAACGCCGAGGCCGCACTGTGGAAGACCGACGGGACTGCGGCGGGCACGATCGAACTCGCCCGCGGCAGGGGCGTGGTGTTCCCCTCGATCGCGGCCACGCACGACGCGGTGCTGTTCCCGTTCACCGGCCCGGAAGGCTACGAGCTCTGGCGCACCGACGGCACGGCGCAGGGGACATCGCTCGTGCTCGACATCCGGCCCGGCAGCAGCGGGTCGTCGCCGCAGAATCTCGTCTCCGCGGGGAGCTGGGTCGCGTTCATCGCCGACGACGGCGTCACCGGCCGGGATCTCTGGCGAAGCGACGGGACCGCGGCGGGCACGTTCCGGCTGATCGACCTCGCGGAAGACCCGACGGACCTCACTCCCGCCGGGGATCTCGTGTACTTCGTCGCTACCGATCCGGTGCACGGCAGGGAGCTGTGGTGCACCGACGGCACTCCGGCGGGAACGACGGTGGTGCGCGACATCGTGCCCGGTCCGTTCGGCTCCGCGCCCACGTCCATCCGGGCCGTCGGATCGGGGCGTCATGTCCTGTTCCAGGCGTCGGAGCCGGGCAGCGGCGCGGAGCTGTGGGTTTCCGACGGCACCGCTGCCGGCACGGTCCGTCTCAGCGACCTGGAGCCCGGCGCGCTCGACGCATGGCCGGTGGGGTTCACGCGCGCGGGGACGCAGATCTTCTTCGTCGCGTCGCCGTGGGACGCGGGCGCGGAACTGCACGTCATGCCGTTCGCCGCGACCGGCGCCTCGCTCGCCGCGACGATCGGCGCGGGCTGCGCCGGGAGCAGCGGGGCCGTGCCTACTCTTTCGACCGCGGGGTTGCCGACGGTCGGCAACGCCGGCTTCGCATTCGTCCTGCAGGACGCGCTCCCGGCAGCGCCGGCCGCGCTGCACTTCTCTCCGCTGCGCGGTCGCATCGAGCTGCCGCCGTGCATCGTCCACCTGCTCGCGCCCTACACGATCGTCGTGACCACGACGGATGCCTCGGGACGCATGACGGTCCCGGCTCCGATCCCTGCGGTGCCGGAGTTCGTCGGGATCGAGATGTTCGTGCAGAGCAGCGTGCTCGATCCGGTGGGCCCCCGGCTGCTGGCGCTCAGCAACGCCCTGCACGTCGTGCTCGGGCCATGAGCCGGCGCTGCCGGGAGGCCGCCACGGACCGGCCCGTCCGACGGGGGCGATCCACGCTCCGTCGTCTTCCGGGTGCCCGGATCGACGGTCAGCAGGCCGACGTCCCGGGCAACACGCTCGTGTAGTCGAGACGCATCGAGATGAGGCGCGAGCTGTCCGCGTCGAAGACGTGGCAATGCCGGACGTCGGCTCCGTACGTGTGCAGCGAGAGCGCGCCTGCGGTGGGACTCGCGTTGCCGACGCGGTGGAAGTCGCGGTGCGGCGGAAGGACGGTGGCGACCGAGCCGGGGCCGGCGACGGTGGTCCCGACCTCGCGCAGGACCGCGCGGTCGCCGTCGCGGCCGTCGTCGTCCCGCTCGTAGTCGGTGATCGTCACCTCGCCCTCGACGACCGCGACGACGCCCCAGGTGCCGTGGTCGTGCGGCGCGCCGCAGAGTCCCGGCGGCCATGCCATCGCGATCACGACGAACCCGTGGTCTGGGTCGCGCCACAGCAGATTGCGCCCGTAGCCGTGCGCCGGCATGGCGCGCGCCGCGGGATCGAGCACGAGCGGCCGGGCCACCAGCTCGCGTGCGGCATCCCGCACGCGGTGCACGGTGCCTGCGTCCGACCAGCGCTGCGCCACGATGCGGCGCACGAGCTCGATGTAGTGCTCCAGACGGGGATCCATGGTGGTGGGTGAGGACCCGGACGTTCGCGGTGCATCGCTACGGCCGCCGCACGCGTGAGCCCGGGGAAAGAACCGGCGCCAAACGACCGGTGCGCCGTGCGGTTTTCCTGTTCGACCGGCGGGCGTCCGCCGTGCTGCCCGGTGGTAAGGTGCGCCCGCGTGCTGCGTCGTCCGCCCTGGCCGCTGGTCGCCGTCTGGCTGTGCACGCTCGCGGTGTTCCTGCCCGCGCTGGCGGGCGAATACGCCGATGACGACCTCGACCTGCTGGAGACCAGCCCGACCTTCGCCGGCATCGAGCACCTGTTCGACGCCGTCCGCGCCCCGTTCTGGGGCTACGAGCTGGGCTACTGGCGCCCGCTGACGAGCGCGCTGTTGTGCGTCGGGCACGAGGTCGGCGGCGGACACCCGGTCGCGATCCACGCCGCCGTACTGCTCGTCCACCTCGGGGCGGCGACCCTCGCCTTCGGCATCGCGCGCCGGCTCGGGGTCGGCCCGGCGGCCTCCGCGGCGGCGGCCGCGCTGTTCGCGCTGCACCCGTGCCAGGTCGAGAGCGTGGCCTGGGTCGCCGCGGCGGGCGACCCGCTCGCGGGCGCCGCGACCCTGCTGAGCGTGTGGGCCTGGCTGGGATGGCGCGCACGCTCGACCGGACTGCCGTGGCTCGCATGGCTGGCGTTCGCGCTCGCGCTCGCGAGCAAGGAGAGCGGGTTGATGGCGCTCGGCTGGATCGCGGCGGCGGAGGTCGTGCAGCGCGGCGAGCCGGGTCGGCGGGGCGTGTTCCCCGCGTGGGGCGGCCTGCTGGTCGTCGTCGGGTTGTGGTTCTGGCTGCGCGTGCTGGTGTTCGGCGACCTCGGCGCGGGCTTCGACCGCGGCCGGCTCGACCTCGACGACGCCGGGCTCCGCGGCGTGCTGCTGCGCGCGTGGCTCGCGGGCGGGTTCCTCGCCGTGCCCACCGGCTGGCTCGGCTTCACGCCGTACCGCGTCGTGCCCGCGGATCCGGAAGGCCTCCGGCGCGCGCTCGTCCCGTTTGCCCTGATCGCCGCGCTGTGGGGGGCGACCACGTTCGCGGCGGTGCGCGCGCGCCGGCGTGTCGCCGTGCTCGGCGCGCTCGGGTTCGGCGTCGCGATCACCCCGGCCGTTCTCCTGCCCGCGAACCTCGGCCCGTGGCCGCTGGTCGACCGTTACGTCTACACCGCTCTCTTCGGCGTCGCGCTGCTGCTCGCCGGCAGCGGTCTCTGCCCGCCCGCGTTCGGGGCCGTCCTCGCGCTCGCCGCGGGCACGTACAGCGCGACCCTCGTGCCGCAGTGGCGCAGCCACGACACCGTGGTCGACCGTGCGCTGCGCGACGTTCCGGAGCATCCGGAGGCGCACTACCTCGCGGCGAACCGCGAGCGTGCCCGCATGCAGAGCCTGCCGGCGACCCTCAAGTACGAGGCGGAACGCAGAGAGCGCGCGCGCGCCGCGTTCGATGCCTACCAGCGCGTGCAGGAGCTGCTGGAGCAGCCGCTGTACGCGGGCGCGCACCTCCGCGCCGTGCTCGGCGTGCACGCGGCGGTGGGGGCTGCGGACGTGGCGCTGGCGGGCGGCCTGCGGCCGCCGGGCGTGGTGCTCGCCGAGGTCGAGGCGCTGGCGCGCGCGCACCCGTCGTCCGCGTCGGTGCAGGTCATGCTCGGCGTGGCGCTCCACGCCACCGGCGACTTCACGGCCGCCGAGCAGGCGTGGCGGCGCGCGCTGGAGCTGGACCCGGGCTCGGAGCCGGCGAGGGCGAACCTGGTGAGGCTGTACCGGTCGCTGGGACGCGAGGAGGACGCGCAGGCACTGGAGGGCGCGCCGAGGTAGCGGACCTCGTGGAGGTCATGGACCGCGGTGCTCCCGCTCCTTATGCC
>DATGPD010000628.1:0-2260 GCA_035305285.1 Planctomycetota bacterium | reverse complement strand
GCAGCGTCACCGCGTGCGTGTCGATCGCGAAATCGGCGTTCACGGTGCAGGCCGCGACGATCGCGCCGGTGGTGAACACGTTGCCGGCCGCGCTGCCCGGGCAGCTGCCGGAGAAGCCGGTGAACTGGTGGTTGGCATTGGCGGTGGCGGTGTACACGTGGCCACTGCTGCCGGGCGGATAGGTGACCGTGCCGCTGGGCGAGATCGAGCCGCCCGCGCCGCCGGCGACGCCGAAGGTGCTGTTCGTGACCCACTCGGCCGGGTTCACCCACGACGTCGTCAAGCGCGCGCAGCGCGCCGTGCTCGCGCACGCCGAACGCTGCTTCGTCGAGGCGGCAGCCCCGATGTTCGCGGTCGAGGCGACCCAGGACTGCGCCGCGCTGCGCGCCGACCGGCTCGCCGACTACGCGGCCGTCGTGTTCTACACGACCGGGGAGCTGCCGATGGACGACGCCGACAAGCAGGCGCTGGTCGACTGGGTCGCACGCGGCGGCGCGTTCGTCGGCGTGCACAGCGCGACCGACACCTTCTACGAGTTCCCGCCCTACCAGGCGATGGTCGGCGGCGTGTTCGACGGCCACCCCTGGCACGAGGCCGTGACCATCGAGGTGGAGGACCGCACCCACCCGACGACCTTCCACCTCGGCGAGGCGTTCACGATCACCGACGAGATCTACCAGTTCCGGTCCTGGCAGCGCGACGCGGTGCACGTGCTCCTGCGCCTGTCCGCGAAGGGCGTCGACCTCGACAAGGGCAAGCGCGCCGACCGCGACTACGCCCTGTCGTGGTGCCGCACCCACGGCGAAGGGCGCGTGTTCTACACCGCGCTCGGCCACCGACCCGAGGTGTGGCGCGACATCCGCTTCCTCTCACACCTCGTGGCCGGCCTGCGCTGGGCCGTCGACCGCGACGGGCGCCTCGGCCGTCCCCCGGAAGGCGCCACCGTGCTCCTCGGCCCCGGCATCGACCGCCTGCGCGCCCTCGACGGCGGCGACCACGGCTGGGAGGCCACCTCCGACGGCACCCTCCGCGCGCTTCCCGGGGCCGGCGACCTGCGCAGCGAGCCGCGCTTCGGCAGCGCGCGCGTGCACGTCGAGTTCAAGGTCGCGCGCGATGCCGAGCGCGGCAACTCCGGCGTCTACCTCCAGCGCCGCTACGAGGTCCAGATCCTGGACTCGCACGGCGAAGCTCCCGATCCCCGAGGCTGCGGCGCCCTCTACGCCGTCCGCGCTCCGGACCTCGCCGCCGGCCTCCCCGCCGGCGAGTGGCAGACGTTCGACATCTGGTTCACCGCCGCCACGTTCGACGGAGACCGCAAGACCGCCAACGCGCGCGTCACCGTCGTCCACAACGGCATCGTCGTTCACCGCGACGTCGAACTCGCCGCCCGCACCGGCCGCGGCATCCCCGAAGGCCCCGACCCGCAGCCCCTCGTGCTCCAGGAGCACGGCAGCCGGATCGAGTTCCGCAACGTGTGGGTGCTACCCCTCGACTGAGGGCGCAGGGGCTTCGCCCGGCGGTCCCGTTATCCGACTTCCGGCTGCCCCTGCGCCGGCAGCCTCTCCCTCGCGCGCGGTGCACGTCGCCGCGCTGCGCGCAAAGCCCCCCGCGAACATGTACCACGCGCCGCGCCCGCTCGCGGCGCCGTGGTCCGGGCTGCCGAACATCCGCAGGGCGCGTGCGCAACCGGCAGGGCCCTCGCCCGCAACCGCACCCTCTCACCGTACCCGACTGCCGACGGCCTTCCCCCTCGGCCCGCGTGTGCGTCCTGCGAGTGAGCCCGGCGCACGGCGTCCGCCGCCGCCGCTCGCCCACCACCTCACCGCAACGCCCGCACCTCACCCGGTTCCACCACCGACGCACCCGCGAATGCATGGCGCGCGTACGACAGCACGGCCGCGACGTCCTCGTCGCCGAGCGCGAGCGCGGGCATCGAGCGCTCCCCTTGCGACCCGAACAACACGATCCGGATCGCGACCTCCGCCGGCCCACCCAACCGCCCACTCCCGACCAGCGGCGGCGCCTCGCCCGTGCCCTCGCCCTTCATGCCGTGGCACCCGGCACACACCACGAACAACCCCTTCCCGCGTTCGATCCGCGCGCGCGCCTGCGGGTCGTCCGGCAGCCGCGAAGCCGGCCGTGCGCGCGCGGCGGCCGCAACGCCGGCCGCACCGGCATCGAGTGCCTGCGCGTGCTCCGGCACGCGCGCCGCTCGCGCAAGCTCATCCAGCGCGGCGACCTCCTCGGCCCGCCCGCGCCG
>DATGPD010000627.1:0-6169 GCA_035305285.1 Planctomycetota bacterium | reverse complement strand
TGGGGCAACGGGCGGGCAAATGAAGCGAAGGAGGCGAGTCGGCTCAAGCGCGCGCTGGTTTTTCGCGTGCGGCCCCCACCGGCGGCCGAGCGCAACGCCGGAGCCGGGCCTCGGGCCCGGACGGCGCACGCGCCCGGGCGGATGCAGGAGCAGCAGACCGCAGCCGATGCGGAAGGTCCGCGCTCGACGCCCGGTGCGGTCCCGAGCCCGATCGGATGTCCGAGACCGGCGCTGCCGGCGAGCGCCGCGGGGCGGGACGAGCAAACCGACCGCGAACGCCGCGGCCCTGCGTCGCGCGGCGCGCGTCGGACCATCTGCCGCAATGCGCGCCCGCGGCAAAGCGTTGGTTGCGACGCCCGGAGCCATGCGGTACCGTGCCGCGCTTCCTCAGCGCCAAAACAGACATGACCAGCGAGTTCGGTGGGGATCTCTTCGGCGACGAGCCGCCGCCCCCGACGCCGCCCAAGAAGACCGGCGGCAAGGACCGTTCGACCAGCGTGCAGAAGGTCCACCTCAAATCGCGCGCGCGCGCCGAAGCCGCCGACGACTTGCTGTTCCCCCCGGCCGGTGAGCACGCAGCCGAGGAGCCGACGCCTGCGCCCCGGCGCGAGGAGCCGCGGCGCCACGAAGCACGCCGCGAAGAGGGGCGCCGCACCGAGGCGCGCGGCGACGAGCCGCGGCGGCACGAGCGCCGCGACGAATCGCGACGCGAAGGCCGCGGGCAGCGCGAACGGCAAGGGCAGGAACAAGGCGCGCGCGGGGCCGGCGCCGAGGCGCAGCCCCGGGGCGAAGGCGAGCGCGAGCGCGGTCGCGGCGGGCACGAGCGGCGCGAACGCGGGCGGCACGGCCAGGAGCGCGCGGCCGAGCGACGCGGCGAGCGGGATCAGGGACCGCGCGCCGGCTGGCGCGAGCGCGAAGAGACCTACGCCGAACCCGACGACCTGGAGGAGGTCGAGCCGATCGAATCGTTCGACGAGATCGACGACGTCGAAGAGGTCGAAGAGGTCGACGAGGCGGACAGCTTCGAGGAACCGGAGGACGAGCCGCTCTTCGAGGCCGCCGAGCCCGAAGTCGCGCAGCCGACCGCACCGCCGCATCCCGGCGAGGGCGCGGGCCCGGGCCGCCGTCGCCGGCGGCGGCCCGGCCGCGACCGGGACCGCGATCGCGACCGCGGCTTCGAACGGGACCGCGGCGGTGAGCGCGAGGAGCGCGCCGCCCAGCCGGCCCGACCGCAGCCGGCGGCGCCGGCCGCCGCTCCCGCGCACGGCCGGACGCCGCGCCACGGCGAAGGCGAGGCGAAGCCGGGCTGGACACCGGTGGTCCCGGGCGCGCTGCCGCGTCCGGCCACGGCGACGCAGCGCGTCGCCCTGTTCCTCGACGTCGACGCCTTGCAGCGCGAAGCGCGCAACGCCGGCGGCCAGGTCTCCTTCAGCCGCGCGGTGCGCCAGATCGCCGGCTCGCGCGCGGTCGCGCGCGCGGTCGCCTACTGCACGCCGCAGAGCCGTGGCACGGGCGGCGCGGCCGGGATCGAGACCGTCCGCGTCGAGCGCGATTCCGACACGACGGTGGCGATCGCGGTCGACGCGCTGGCGACCGCGTCGCGGGTCGACTGCGTGGTGATCGCACCCGAGTCGGCGGCCGCCGCGCCGCTCGTGCGGGCCCTCCGCGCACAGGGCGTGCGCGTCGAGTCGGCCGGCTTCGAGGCCCGCGGCCACTCGGAAGTCGCCGAGCACCAGCGGCTCGGCAAGGAAGCGCTGTTCGTGCCGTGAACGCCGTGGCCGCGGGCGGCCTGCTCGCGGCCCACGCGCGCCGACGCACCGCGCCGTCCCGCGCACCGCTGCGCCGCGGCCGATAATCAGGAAGATGTCGTCCTTCGCCTTCCGCGGGCTCGCGCTGTGGTGCCTCGCGCTGCCGGCCCTGCCGGCGCAGGGCGGGCGGCGGCCACCTCCCCTGCTGCAGGACAGCCCGCGCGCACCGACCCGCGAGGTCCGTGTGCTGTCGGTCTACGACGAGGCGAGCAGCCGCGCGGCGTTCCACGCGATCGACGCCAACGCCGACGACCGCCTGAGCGCGCTCGAGTTCGTCGCCGCCCTGGAAGGGGACGAGGCCGCCGACCCCCGCGACCTCGGCGCGTTCCGCCGCGCGGATGCGGACCGCGACGGGTTCCTCGACTGGCCCGAATTCGACGCGCGCCTGCGTGCGGCGATCCGGCTGAACGGCACGTTCCGCTACCGGCCCGCGCGCACGCAACCGAACGCGCTGCGCGCGTCCGTGGAGGACGCGGAGAACGTCGACCCCGGCGCGCGCGCGATGCTCAACCTGCTCGACTCCGACCGCAACGGCAAGGTGTCGCGCGAGGAGTTCGCGGCCCTGGTGCACACCAGCGGTCTGCCCGCGTCGAGCCTCGACGAGTTCGTCGTCGCCGACCAGGACTCCGACGGCGAGCTGGACGCCGGCGAGCTGCCTGCCCTGACGCGCCGGCTCGCCAACTTGCCGCGCATGACGCAGACACGACCGAGCGCGCGCACGTTCAGCGTGCCGTGGCGGCGGGCCGACCTCGACGGCGACGGCGAGATCACGCCGCAGGAGCTGGAGGCGGCGCTGCGCGGCATCGACGTGCACCTCGGCCGCTGGGCCGAAACGGTGATCGCGAACGCCGACCGCACGCGCGACGGCCGCCTGGGGCCGGCCGAAGTGGTGCGGGCCGAGGGCCGCGAAGAGCGCGACCGGCGCTGAGCGCGGCGGCGGACGCGCTCGGCGGGTGTGGCGATCCTGCCGAATCGGCCTGCCCCGCCCCACGCGCCCGCGGCACGCGGGACGAGTTCGTCGCCCCGAGGGCGGCCGGGATGCCGACAGGCTTCCGCTCGGCTGCTATACCAACGCGTTTTCCCCGCCGTCCGACGGCCCGCAACGCATGTCTCGAACGCCGCTTGCCCTGCTCCTCGCCGCCGCTGGCCTCACGGTTGCGGCCCGTCCGCAGTCCCCCGCCGGCTTCACCGCGGCCGAGAGCAAAGCGCTCGCGCTGAAGGAGCAAGGCGACCTGATCGCCGCCGGCAAGGAGCTGTGCGCGGCGATCGAGGCCGCCGACCTCGGTGATCCGGCCAACCGCGCGCTGGTCGAGAGCCTCGCCGTGCAGGCGTTCAGCCTCGCGCACTCGACCGGCGCCTTCGCGAGCCTGCGCGGCACGCTGCAGGCGACGCGCAACCGCGCCGCCGACCCCTGCCTGCGCGCGACGCTCGACCTGCTCGACCTCGAGGCGGCGCTGGAAATCGGGGACGCGACGTCGATCGGCGAGGCGACCACGCGCCTCGGCTTCCTCACCGCCTGGTGGGTGATCGGTCCGTTCGACAACGAGCGCGGCGGCGGGTTCGCGCGCGCCTTCCCGCCGGAGTCCGGGATCGACCTCGACGCGGCGTACGACGGCAAGAAGCGCCCGGTGCACTGGCGCCAGCTTCCGGTGGCCGCGCCGCCCGCGGGCATCGTCGACTGCGACGCGTTGTTCCGGCCCAACGACCAGGTCCTGTGCTACGCACTCACGCTGGTGCACAGCGACCGCGACCAGACGGTCGCGCTCCGCGTCGGGTCGGACGAGGCGCTGAAGGTGTTCTGCAACCGCGTCGAGGTGCTGGCGCGCGACGTGCGGCGCACCTTCAAGCACGACCAGGACGCGGTCGCCGTGCGCCTGCGCACCGGCCCGAACCTGATCCTGCTGAAGGTCTGCGAACAGGAAGGGCCGTTCCGCTTCGCGGCGCGCCTCACCCGCCTCGACGGCGGCCCGGCGGAAGGCGTGCGCCTGTCGTTCACCGCCGAGGAGCTGCGCGCCGCGGCCCAGAATCCGCCCGCCGGCGAGCGGCCGATGGCGGCCGAGCAGCCCGACCTCGGCGCGCGCACGTTCTACGCGGAGGCGCTCGCCAGACAGCCGTCCGGCCCCGACGCCTTCCGGTTGGCGATGGTGTTCACGCACCGGCAGCCGGACGACCAGACCGACCGGCGCGACCACGCGCTCGCCCGCCAGGCGGTCGAGGCGATGCCGGACTTCTCCTCGGCGCGGATGCTGCTCGCGCACACCCGCCGGCGCCCGGTGCTGCACGCGGCGGAGAGGGAGGAGAGCGCGCGGCGCTTCGACTACGAGGAGATCCTGCGCCGCGAGCCGGAGCACGTGCGCGCGTTGCACGAGCTGGCGGCGATGGACCTCGACTCGGTCGAGGCCGCGGAAGCCGCGGAGGACCGGCTGCGCGTCGCGCTGCGCCACGCGCCCGACTTCGCGCTGGCCCGGCTGGAGCTGGCCCGCGCGCTGCGCGCGCGCAAGCTCGACGCGCTCGCCGACCGCGAGGTGCTGCGTGCCGCGGAGTCGCCGTCGGGCAAGGCGGCGGCGGTGTGCGCCCGCTTGGCGGAGATGTACCGCGCGCGGCGGGACTGGCCGCGCGTCGCCGCGGCGCTGCGCGCCGGTCCGCAGGGCGAGGGCGTCGCCGCGCAGATCGCCGACGCGCTTTTGCGTGCCGGGCGCGCCGACGAGGCGAAGGAAGTGCTCGCGCGCGCCGAACAGCAGTGGCCCTTCGACCGGGCCGCCCGCCTCGCGCTCGCCAGGCTGCAGCGCGCCGAGCGCGACCTCGACGCCGCGGTCGCGACCTTCGGTCGCTGGCTCACGATCTGCCCCGAGGACGACGAGGCGATCGTCGAGCTGGCGTGGGCGCACGGCCTCGCCGGGCGCACCGAGCAACAGAAGGAGCTGCTGCGCACCGCGCTCGACCTGAACAAGAACCTCGCCAAGGAGCGCCGCTATCTCGACTTCCTGGAGGCGGAGGAGCGCCCGTTCTACGAGCCGTGGCGGATCGACGGCGCCGAGGTCGTGCGCAACGACAAGGGCCCGCCCGAGGACGCCGCGGCGAAGAACGACCCGGTGCACGAGCTGCTGCGGCAGACCGTGGTGCGCGCCTACCGCAACGGGACGACCAGCGAGTACGAGCACCGCGTGGTGCGCATCCTGAACGAAGAGGGCGCGCAGCAGATGGCGCGCCAGTTCGTGCCGCACTACCACGGCGAGCAGCGCGCCCGGCTGTTGACCGCGCGGATCTTCAAGGCCGACGGCAGCGTCGTGCGTCCGCGCCTGCGCGAGTACTACGTCGAGCTGCCCTCGCTCGCGCCGGGCGACGTGGTCGACCTCGAGCACCGCGTCGACGACCTCGCGCCGAGCTACTTCGGCGACTACTTCGGCCTGCTGCACTACTTCGCGCGCGGCAACCCGTGCGCGCACAGCGTGCTGATCGCGGTACTCGATCCGGGCCGAGAGTACCGCGTGCAGGTGCGCAACGGCGCGCCCGAGCCGGAGCGCGAGACCCTGCCGGACGGCGTGCAGGTGTGGCGCTTCGAGCTGCGCGATCTGCCACGCACGGAGTACGAGGAGTTCCAGCCGTCGTGGGACGAGGTCGCGCCGCTCGCGCGGATCACGACCTACGCGTCGTGGGACGACTTCGCCGCGTGGTGGTGGAACCTGATCCGCCGGCAGATGGAGATGACCCCGGCGATGCGCGCCAAGGTGCACGAGCTGACCGCGCACGCGAAGACGCCGCGCGAAAAGCTCGACGCCATCTACCGCTTCGTCACCACCGACGTGCGCTACACCGCGTGGGAGTTCGGCGTGCACGGCTACAAGCCGTACTCGACGCCGGCGATCTTCGAGCGCCGCCACGGCGACTGCAAAGACAAGGCACTCCTGCTCAACACCATGCTCGCCGAGGTCGGCATCGAGGCGTGGCCGGTGCTGATCTGGGCGGAGAACCCGCACGGCGCCGACGACCTTTCGCTCGCCATGGTCCACCACTTCAACCACTGCATCAGCTACGTGCCGGCGCAGGGCGACCTGCCCGAGATGTTCCTCGACGGCACCGCGACGTACCACCCGCTGGACACGCTGCCGGAGATGGACCACGGCGCGCGCGTGCTGGTGGTGCGCGGGGGCAAGGCGGAGTTGCGCGACGTGCCGTGGGCCGACCCCGCGGCCAACGCCGCGTTCGAGGAGATGAAGATCGCGCTCGCGCCGACCGGCGACGCGCGCATCCGGCTCGTGCGCCGGCCGCAAGGCAACCACGCGGTCGACGTGCGCGCCGAGCTCGGCAACGAGCCGGCCAAGCGCAAGGAGAAGCTCGAGCGCGAACTGTCCCGGGTGCTC
>DATGPD010000626.1:0-3190 GCA_035305285.1 Planctomycetota bacterium | reverse complement strand
GACCCCGCATGCAGATCACCGACATCCCCGTAGAGGGCTACGAGCGTGTCGTACGCGCCGTCGACCCGGCCTCCGGGCTTCACGCGATCATCTCGATCCACGACACCACGCTCGGGCCGGCGCTCGGCGGATTGCGCATGTGGCCGTATCCGAACGAGGCTGCGGCCCTGTTCGACGTCAACCGGCTGTCGCGCGGCATGACCTACAAGTCGGCCGTCGCGCACACCGGGCTCGGCGGCGGCAAGGCGGTGATCATCGGCGACCCCCAGCACAAGACCGAGGAGCTGTACCTCGCGATGGGGCGGTTCATCGAGACGCTGGGCGGCCGCTACATCACCGCCGAGGACGTCAACACGGGCATTGCCGACCTGGAGATCATCCGGCGCGCGACCCGCTGGGTGACCGGTCTCTCGCGCGACGCCGGCGGCAGCGGCAACCCGTCGCCGTACACCGCCTACGGCGTGTTCCTGGGCATCCGCGCCGCGGTCGAGCAGCAGCTCGGCAAGAAGGACCTCGCCGGCGTCAGCGTCGCGGTGCAGGGCGTCGGGTCGGTCGGGTCCGCTCTGGTCGGCCGGCTCGTGGAAGCCGGTGCCGAAGTGCGGATCGCCGACCGCAACCCCGAGCGCGTCGAGGCGATGGTCCGCAAGCACGGCGTCTCGGTGCGCACCGAACGCGAGATCCTGACCCAGCCGGTCGACGTGTTCGCACCGTGTGCGCTCGGCGCGGTGATCAACGACGAGTCGGTCAGTCAGCTCGCCTGCAAGATCGTCGCCGGCGCGGCGAACAACGTCCTCCTCGCCCCGCAGCACGGCAGCCTGCTCAAGGACCGGGGCATCCTCTACGCGCCGGACTACGTCATCAACGCCGGCGGGATCATCAACGTGAGCTGCGAGTTCCTGCCCGGCGGCTACGACGAGCAGGAGAGCCTGCGCCGCATCGAGCGCATCCCGGTCGCGCTGCGCGAGCTGTGGCAGATCGCGGAGCGCGAGAACATCCCGGCGAACGAGGCCGCCGACCGCCTGGCGCAGAGCATCATCGACAACGCGCGCGCCGCGAAGAGCGCGAAGCCGTCCGGCGCGCGCGGCTGAGCGCGGCTACGCCGCGACCGGCGCGGCGGGCGGGCGGCGGGCGAGCAGCACGATGCCGACCGGCAGCAGCGCTCCGATCGGCCACGCCCACGCCTGGTGCACGAGGTCGAGCCGGCGGGTCGCGGCGTAGACGAGGTAGGAGAGCGGTCCGAGCCACGCGAGCGCGCGCAGCGCGCGCGCGCCGGGCGCCGCCGCGGGCAGGACCGCCGCGAGGGGCGCCCACCACAGGTGGTACCACGGCGAGAACAGCGGCATCGCGACCAGGATGAACACGGCGAGCACGAGGACGCTCCGGTCGGCGAACGCCGCCACGTCGCGCACCCGCGCCGCGGCCGCGGCGACCATCGCGATGGTGACCGCGTAGCCGGACCACAACAGCGGGCCCGCCGCGCCGGGGCCGGCCAGCAGGATGACGAAGTGCTGCAGGCTGGTGCCGCGGTTGGCGGTCTGGTCGGTGAGGAAGGCGAAAGCGCCGGGTTCGGTGAAGTAGCGCCAGGCGAGCAGCGCGGTGAGCGCCGCGCTCGCCAGGACGCCCGCCGCGAACGCGCCGGCGCGGCGCGCGCGCACCGCCGCCGCGAGCAGGAGCGGGCCGATCGGCGCGCAGCCGTGCTTGGTCAGCACGGCGAGCCCGAACGCGAAGGTCGCCGCCGTGTACTTCCCGCGCACGGCGCGTTCGACCATGAGCGCGAGCCAGAGCGCGAGCAACGCCTCGTTGTGCCCGCTGACGCACGACTCGAGCAGGATCCACGGGTGGAACAGCCACAGTGCGAGCGCGGCGGGCGCGCGTTCGGGGGGCACGGCGCGCGACAGCAGCCAGCCGGTGGCCACGTGCGCGGCGGCGCACAGCAGCTTGAACAGGAACACGCCGAGCCACGGCACGGGACCCGCGACCAGCGCGCACGCCGCCTGCGCCAGCGCGCTGATCGGGCCGTACGGCATCACGAACTCCGGCCACTCGGCGAGCGCGAGCACCGGATCGTCGACGCCCAGCGCGGCGGGTGGCGTGACGTACGGGTTGCCGCCGTAGTGCACTTCGACCCGGCCGCGCGCGACGTAGTCGAACACGTCGCTCGACAGCCCGGGCGGCAGCAGGGCGGCGACGACGGCGACCACGCTGCCGGCGCGCAGCAGCTCCGTCGTCGTGATCCGCGGTGCGCGGTCGACGAACGCGGTCCAGGCGCGCGCGCCGAGAACGGTGAACGCGACCACGCCGAGCGCCTCGCCGATGCCGAGCCACACGTGCAGGGCGACGCCGAGGACCGGCCGGCCGGCGCCCCACACGAAGTGGTGGCGCAAGCCCACGGCGAGCAGGACCACCAGCGCAGCGAGCGCCCAGGGCAGCGGCCGGCGCGACGCGTTCACCGTGCTTCGGCGCACGCGGCGCGGTAGACGTCCAGGGTCACTTCCGCCGCGCGCCGCCACGTGAACGTGCGCGCGCGCGCGATCGCCGCGTCGCGCACCGCGGCGAAGCGGTCGCGCTCGTCGAGCGCACGCGCGATGCCCGCGGCCATGCTCTCGACGTCGGTCGGGTCGAAGTAGAACGCGTGCTCGCCGCCCGCCTCGGCCATGCCCGAGGTCCGGCTGGTGACGACCGGCGTGCCCTGCGACAGCGACTCGATCACCGGGATCCCCCAGCCCTCGACGAGGCTCGGGTAGATCGACAGGTCGGCGCCGGCGAACAGCGCCACGAGGTCGGCGCGCTCCAGGTAGGGCAGAAACCGGACGCGGTCGGCGATGCCGGCCTCGCCGGCCGCGGCGGCGAACGGCGCGCGCTGCGCCTCGCTCAGGCCCGACACCAGCACCAGGTGGTCGAGCGGGCGGCGCGCGTGCAACACGCCGAGCGCGCGCAGCATGCTGGCGGTGTTCTTGCGCGGCAGCGGCGCGCCGATCGCGAACAGGTACGGTCGGCCGCTCGCGAACCGTGCGCGCGCGGCCTGCGCCGCGCCGGGCGGCGCGCCGGCCAGGAAGTCCGGGTGGATGCCGTTGTAGAAGACGGTGATCCGCGCCGGGTCGGCGCCGAAGCGCGCGACGATGTCCGCCTTGCTCCACTCGCTGACCGTCAGGATGCGGGCGGCATCGCGCACCACGCGCGCGGTGACCTG
>DATGPD010000625.1:0-4238 GCA_035305285.1 Planctomycetota bacterium | reverse complement strand
CGCCAAGGTGCTCGGGATCGACACCAAGACCCTCTACAACAAGCTCAAGGCCTACGGCGCCGCCGCCGAGGCGGCACGTCGGCGAGCGGCCGCGGCACAGCCGGCCGCCGTCAGTCCGGCGCTCTCCCGCCTGCACGGCTGATCGAAAGGGCGCCTCCGCGCCGCGCGATCGACGCCGCGGGCGCGTGAACGCGCCGGCGCGCGTGCGGTGCAATGCGCGACCCTGTTGGCATCGGCCACGCGCGCTGCGCCCCGCGCGGTCGGGCGCGAGTTCTCTTCCCCGGGGCGGACGGCAGAAAAAAATGGAAGCCGCGACGGGCGCTGCAGGCAAAGGATCGAAGTCGGCGAATCTTGGCCCGTCGCGGCTTCGGTGTTCGCTCATCGCGCGCGGCGCACCGCGCACACCGCATTGTCGGAGCGCGACTTGCCGACCTGAGCCGCGCGGCCGCGCGCGCGTCGCGCGCGGACCGCTCGCCCCGCTCGCAACGGGTGCTGGTCCGAGCAAATCTTGTTGAGACGTCGCGGCGCGCGCGCTGTCGGACCGCACGGCACGGTGCGCCCGCCGAACGCGCTGCGTTGCGCGCGATCCCGGCGGCATGGAAACGTGCTGCGCGACGAGCTAGGTTGCGGCCGATGGGTCTGAACGATCACCGCGACTTCCTCCACCAAGCGCAGGGCCGCCTTGCTCAGCTGAAGGTGTCTCTTTGACTACGAGGCACGGCTGCGCCAGCTGCGCGACATCGAGAACCGCATGAGCCAGCCGGGCTTCTGGGACAACCAGGAGGCCGCCCGGCAGGTGATGCTCGACAAGAAGAAGTGTGTCGCCGTGGTCGAGCCCATCGACCAGGTCGAACGTCTGCTCGCGGACGGCGAGGTTCTGCTGGAACTGGCCGCGGAGCAGCCCGACGCGGTCGAGGCCGACCTCGCGCAGAACCGCGCCCAGATCGGCGAGATCCTCGACAGGATCGAGTTCCAGCTGATGCTGGGCGGGGAGCACGACGACAAGAACGCGATCCTCACCCTGCAGTCGGGCGCGGGCGGCGTCGACGCCTCGGACTGGGCCGAGATGCTGCTCCGCATGTATGCGAAGTGGGCAGCGCGGCACGGCTACGAGGTCGAGGAGACCGACTACCAGCCGGCCGAAGAGGCCGGGATCAAGAGCGCGACCCTGGTCGTGCGTGGGCCGTACGCCTACGGCCGGCTCAAGGCCGAGCAGGGCGTGCACCGACTGGTGCGCATCTCGCCGTTCGACGGTCAGGCGCGCCGGCAGACGTCATTCGCCTCGGTAGAAGTGCTGCCCGAACTCGACGACGACATCGAGATCAAGATCGAGGACAAGGACCTGCGCATCGACACGTTCCGGTCGAGCGGCGCCGGCGGCCAGCACGTCAACAAGACCGAGTCGGCGATCCGGATCACCCACATCCCGACGGGCATCGTGGTCTCCTGCCAGAAGGAGCGGAGCCAGCACAAGAACCGCGCGACGGCGATGAAGACCCTCAAGGCCAAGCTCTACCAGATGGAGCAGGCCAAGCGGATGGAGGACCTCGCCAAGTTCTACGACGGCAGCTCGATCAGCTGGGGCAACCAGATCCGCAGCTACGTCCTGCAGCCGTACCAGCTGGTCAAGGATCTGCGCACCGACGTCGAGACTTCCGACGTGCAGGGCGTCCTCGACGGCGACCTCGATGCATTCATCGAGGGCTACCTCAAGCGGGGCCGGAAGTGAGGCGGCGATGACGCGGCGCGCGCTGCTGTCGGTGTACGACAAGACCGGGATCGTCGAGTTCGCCGGCGGTCTGTTGCGGCGCGGCTTCGCGCTGTTGTCGAGCGGCGGCACCTGCCGCGCGCTCCGCGCGGCCGGCCTGCCGGTGACCGAGGTCGCCGAGTACACCGGCTCCGAGGAGATGATGGGCGGCCGGGTGAAGACGCTGCACCCGAAGATCCACGGCGGGATCCTCGCGCGGCGCGACGATCCCGGCGACCTGGCCGCGATGGCGGCGCACGGCATCGATCCGATCGACCTCGTCGCCGTCAACCTCTACCCCTTCCGGCAGACGCTCGCGCGGCGCGACGCGAGCCGCGAGGAGATCGTCGAAAACATCGACATCGGCGGGCCGGCGATGGTCCGCTCCGCCGCCAAGAACCACGCCTACGTGTGCGTCGTGGTCGACCCGCTCGACTACGCCAGCGTGCTGGCCGCGCTCGACCTGTACGGCGGGCAGATCCCGTTCGCGCTGCGTCGCACGCTGGCGCAGAAGGCGTTCGCGCACACCGCGGCGTACGACGTCGCGGTCGCCGCGTGGCTCGACGGCGAACGCGCCGCCGAGCCGGACGAGCCGCCGTTCGGCGCGACCTTCGCGCTCTCCGGCGAGCGCGTCGGCAACCTGCGCTACGGCGAGAACCCGCACCAGGCGGCGGCCTTCTACCGGCTCGACCACGCGGTCGGACCGAACCTCGCCGCGGCGCGCGTGTACGGCGGCAAGGAGCTGTCGTACAACAACCTCCTCGACCTGGACGCGGCGCTCGGCGTCGTCGCCGACCTGCCGGGCCCGGCGTGTGCGATCGTCAAGCACAACAACCCGTGCGGCGCCGCGGTCGCGGACGACATCGTGCAGGCCTTCGACGCCGCACTCGCCGGCGATCCGGTGAGCGCGTTCGGCGGGATCCTCGCGTTCAACCGCCGGTTCGACGTCGAGCTTGCCCGCCGGCTCGCCGCGGCCGGGACGTTCTTCGAGTGCATCATCGCGCCGTTCGTCGACCCCGACGCAGTCGACGCCCTGCACGCGGCGAAGTGGGGCAGCAACGCGCGCGTGCTCGACCTCGGCGGCATGCCGGAGCGCACCACGCCGTGGGTCGTCCGCCAGGTCTGCGGCGGACTGCTCGTGCAGCAGCCCGACGTGTCGCCGCCGCTGCTGATCCGTCCGGTCACCGCGCGGCGGCCGACCGAGCGCGAGGCGGTCGCGCTGGAGTTCGCCTGGAAGGTGTGCAAGCACGTCAAGAGCAACGCGATCGTGCTGGTGCGCGCCGACGGCAACACGCTGACCGTCGTCGGCGTCGGCGCCGGGCAGATGAGCCGGGTCGACGCGGCGCGCATCGCCGTGCAGAAGGCGGGCGCGCGCGCCGCCGGGGCGGTGCTCGCCTCGGACGCCTTCTTCCCGTTCGCCGACGGGCTCGAGGTCGCGCTGGAAGCGGGCGTGACCGCCGCGATCCAGCCGGGCGGCAGCAAGCGCGACGAAGAAGTGATCGCGGCGGCCGACCGCGCGGGCGCCGCGATGGTGTTCACCGCGGTGCGCCACTTCCGCCATTAGCACTCCGCGCGCGCCCTTGCGCGCGCCGGACGCGATCCAACAATCGCCGCATGGACCTCGCTGACGCCAGCAAGCGCGTGCTGCTCGGCGAGTCGATCGCGAGCCTGGCAGCCGCCTACCGCCAGTCGCTGCTCGACTCGGTCGGATTGACCGCCGAGGAAGCGACCCCGGACACGTTCCGCAAGGAGACGCTGCGTTTCGCCGGCAAGCTGTGCCGACACCTCGCGGAGCGCATGCCGGCCGGCAGCCAGATAGAGGCCGCGCTCATCGACTGGGTGAGCATGGTCGACGACTACGAGGCGTTCGACGCCCTGCTCGCCAACTATCGCGACTTCGACGGCCGCGCCGCGCTGCTCCGCCGCGGCAAGGCGCTGTTCCCGCGGGCGCTGACCGCGCACTGGGAGGAGGAATGAGCATCGGCGCGCGGCTCGCCGAGCTGCGCGCGCGCATCGCGGCCGCGTGCGCGGCCGCGGGGCGGGACGCGGCCGAGGTCGTGCTCGTCGCGGTGAGCAAGAACCACCCCGCCGCCGCGGTGCGCGAGGCGATGGCGCACGGCCAGACGGTGTTCGGCGAGAACCGCGTGCAGGAGCTCGCCGGCAAGGCGCGCGAACTGGCCGAGGCGGGGCCCGAGTGGCACATGGTCGGCACCGTGCAGACCAACAAGGTGAAGGACCTGCTCGCGGTCCCGGGACTCGCCCTGATCCACAGCCTCGACCGCGAGAAGCTCGCCGACGCGCTGCAGGCGCGCTGGGCGAGCGCCCGCCAGGGGCGCGGTCCGCTGCGCTGCCTCCTGCAGGTCGCCGTGACCGGCGAACCGACCAAGCACGGCGTGCCGGTCGACGGCGCCCGGGCGCTGCTCACGCACGTCGTGCGCGACTGTCCCGACCTCGCGCCGTGCGGCTTGATGGCGATGGGGCCGCTGGACGG
>DATGPD010000624.1:0-4198 GCA_035305285.1 Planctomycetota bacterium | reverse complement strand
GGGTGGCGATCGCGCGCGCGATCGCCACCGACCCGGCGCTGATCCTCGCCGACGAGCCGACCGGCGACCTCGACCGCGCGTCGGCCGAGCAGGTCCTGCAGATCCTCGCCGAACTGAACCGCACGCTCGGCAAGACCATCTTGATGGTCACGCACGACCCCGCGGCCGCCGCGTACGCTCAGACCGTCATCCACCTCGACAAGGGGCGTCTCGGCCGGATCGAGACGAACGCCGCGGTGAAGGGAGGGAACACCTGATGCCCTGGCGCCTCCTCCTGCGCAACGTGCGCGCGCACTGGCTGCGCTCGCTCCTGACCTTCCTGTCGGTCGCGGTCGCGGTGTTCCTCGTGTGCGTGCTGCAGGGTGCCGTGCGCACCCTCGACGCGAGCGTGCAGCAGGCGGCGCGCAACCGCCTGTGGGTGCAGTCGGCGGTCAGCCTGTTCGTGAACCTGCCGCTCGCCTACGAGGGCAAGATCGCGGCGGTCGACGGCGTCGAGCGCGTGTGCCGCTGGCAGTGGTTCGGCGGCTACTTCCAGAGCCGCGACAACTTCTTCGCCCAGTTCGCCGTCGATCCGGACGACTTCCTGCCGAGCTACCCGGAGCTGGAGATCGTGGACGGCAGCTACGAGGGCTTCACGCGGAACCGCACCGGGTGCATCGTCGGCGAGCAGCTCGCCGAGGAGTTCGGCTGGCGGGTCGGGAGCAGGGTGCCGATCATCGGCACGATCTTCCAGCGCGCCGACGGTGCGCCGTGGGAGTTCACCATCGAAGCGGTCTACCGCGCGCGCTCGCCGGTGCTCGACCAGCGCACGCTGTTCTTCGACTTCGACTACCTGCGCGAGGCGCTGGAGCAGGGCGCCGCGACCGGGCCTCCCGGCGCCGGCGTCTACCTCGTCGCGCTGCCGCCCGCCCGAGATCCCACCCCGGTGATGGCCGAGATCGACGCACTGTTCGCCGGCGGCCCGCAGCGCGTGCAGACGACCACCGAGGCCGAGTTCCAGCGCACGTTCGTCACCATGTTCGGCAACGTCGGCACGCTGCTGACCGCGATCAGCGCGGGCGTCGTGTTCGCGATCCTGTTCGCGGTGCTGAACACGATGCTGCTCGCCGCGCGCGAGCGGACGCGCGACGCGGGCATCCTCAAGGCGCTCGGCTTCACGCGGGGCACGGTGTTCGGCCTGCTGCTCTCGGAGTCGATGCTGCTGTGCCTGCTCGGCGGGGCGGTGGGGATCGGGCTCGCGCTCGCGGTGGAGCGCGGCATCCAGTACGCGATGGCGATGATGCTGCCCGGGTTCGAGCTGGGCGGCGCGACGCTGGCGCTCGCCGGCGGGCTCGCGGCGGGGGTGGGCCTGATCGCCGGCGTGTTCCCGGCCTGGCTCCTGGCGCGCGTGCGCCCGGTCGACGCGAAGCGGGAGGCGTGATGGCGCTGCTCCCGATCGGCTACAGCGTGCGCAGCCTGCTCCGCCGGCGCACCGCGACCGTCCTCACCGTGCTCAGCATCGGCGCCACGGTCGCGGTGCTCGCCGGGATGGGCTGCCTGCGCCAGGGCTTCACCGCGATGGTGACCGAGCGCGGGCGCACCGACCTGGCGGTGTTCCTGCGCCCGGGCGCGACCAGCGAGGGCGAGAGCGGCTTCCCGCGCGAGAGCGTCGACCTGCTGGTGAAGGAGACCGCCGAGGTCGCGGTCGACGGCGAGGGGCGGCCGCTCGCGGCGGGCGAGATGTTCCTCGCCGTGCGCCGGCGCAAGGTCGACGGCGGCGAGACGAACGTCGCGATCCGCGGCGTCGAACCCCAGACGTTCGCGATCCACGGCGACGACGTGCGGATCGTCGAGGGGCGGAAGTTCGATCCGGGCGCCGACGAGGTGATCGTCGGGCGCTCCCTGAGCGAGCGCATCCAGGACTGCCGGGTCGGGGACGTGCTGGTCCTCAACACGACGCCGTTCCGCGTGGTCGGCGTGATGGAGGCCCGCGGCGCCTTCGACTCCGAGATCTGGGGCGACGTGCGCCGCATGCAGCACGCGCTGCAGCGCCCGATCCTGAGCCGGGTGATCGCGGTGCTGAAGCCGGGAAGCGACGTCGCCGCGATCGCCGCGCGGTGGCAGGACGACCCGCGCGTGCAGGCCGCGGTCTACACCGAGCGTGACTACCTGGAGAACCAGACGCGCCAGCTCTCCGCGACCCTCGCCGTGGTCGGCGGGTTCCTGGTCGTGGTGATGGGCATCGCCGCCGCGTTCACCGGGGTGAACGCGATGCTCGCCGCGGTCGCGGCGCGGGTGCACGAGATCGGCATCCTGCGCGCGCTCGGGTTCGGGCGCGCCGCGGTGTTCTTCGCCTTCCTGTTCGAGGCGCTCGCGCTGGGGCTGCTCGGCGGGCTGGTCGGCTGCCTGCTGGTCGTGCCGCTGCACGGCGTGCGCACCGGGACGACCAACTTCGACACGTTTTCGGAGGTCGCGTTCTCGTTCCGCCTCACGCCAGAGGTGGTCGGCCAGGCGCTGGTGTTCTCGCTCGTGCTCGGGCTCCTGGGCGGGACGCTGCCGGCGTGGCGCGCGTGCCGCATGCGCCCGACGCAGGCGCTGCGGCGCGGGTAGCGCCGCCGCGCACGGTCCTGCTCGCGCGCGGGGAACGAGGCGACCGCGACGATACGGCTGCCTACTCCGCTGCCGCGGCCAGGCGCGCGACGTTCGCCTGCATGAGCGTGAGCCAGTCGGGCTCGCCGGCACCGCGGCGCGCACCGGGCGCGAACACGACGCTGCGGATGCCGCACGCTTCCAGCGCGGCGACGGTCTCCGGCAGCGGTGCCGTCTCCCACAGCAACACGGTGCGTCGCGCGCCGTGCGCCGCGGCGGTCGCGCGCGCGCGCGCCGCGTCGTCGAGCGGGGCGGCGGGATCGAGCGCGAGGTCGCCGACCTCCCAGCCGTAGCGCGCCGCGAGGTACGCGTAGCTGGGGTGGCTCGCGAGGAGTCGCGTGTCGGCGAGTGCTTCGCTGACCGCCCGCAGGCGCGCATCGAGCGCGTCGAGGTCGCGGTGCAGGTCGGCGAGGCGGGTGCGGAACGCCTCGGCGCGGTGCGGGAAGGCACGCGCGAGCGCGTCGCAGATCGCGGCAGCCTGGGCCTTCGCCAGGTGCGGGTCGAGCCACGTGTGCCCGTCGATGCCTTCGTGGCTGTGCTCGCCGCCGGGACCGTGGCTGTGCGTCACCGTCCGGAAGCGCAGCAGGCGGTCGCGCACCGCGGCGGTGGTGTCGACCACGCGGCTCCATGGCAGGCTGATCCGGTCGACCCAGCGCTCGAACGAGGCGCCGTTGACGACCACGAGGGTGGCTTCCTGCATCGCGGCGACCTCGGCGCGGCTCGGCCGCCAGTGCAGCGGGTCCTGCCCCGGGGGCAGCACGCACTCGACCGGTACGTCGTCGCCGGCGATGCGCGCGGCGAGGTCGGCGAGCGGCGGGAAGCTCGCGAGCACGAGCGGCGGAGTGGACGCGGCCGGAGGCGGTTGCCGCGTGCAGGCGACGAGGACCGGGAAGCAGGCGAAGGCCAGGCGGGCGCTCGCGGACATGACCCATACGAGGCCGGGGGGCGGCGTCGCGGTCAACGGCGGAGCGCGCGCGGCGCCTTCGTGCCTCCGCCTCACGCCCCGAACCAGCGCATCGGGTCCGGGACCACCGCCACCGCGACGGCCACGAGCACGCCGGCGAGCACCGCGCCTGCCGCGAAGACCGCGCCGACCTCGCCGACGTGCAGGAGCGCGACGGTCCGCCGGCTGCACCCGAGCCGGTGCAGGGCCTCGGTCTCGCTGCGGCGCAGGCGCGCGGCGAGGGTCAGCACGAGCACGGTGAGCGCGACCGTGATCGCGGCGAGCACCGCGGCCACCGCGTCGAACAGGCGCTTGGCGGCGAACACGACCGCGAGCAGCTCGCCGACGACGTCACGCGGCACCAGCATCTGGAACCGGCCGGCGACCTCGATGCGCGCTCTGGTCATCGTCGCCGCCTTCGCCGAGTCGGGCAGGAACAGCACCGCGCTGAGCGGCAGCTCCGCGGGGTCGCCGTGCACGTGGAAGTCGTCGAGGTTCTCCGGCGTGATCCGTGCGTGCTCGCGCAGGCCCGCGTCGAGCACGACGTTCCCGCCGTCCTGCGTGCGCGCGAGCACCTGCCCGTTCGTGGCCGCGTCGCCGTGCCCGTGCACGAGCCCGTCCAGGAGC
>DATGPD010000623.1:0-2445 GCA_035305285.1 Planctomycetota bacterium | reverse complement strand
TGTGGATGGAGGCCAGGACCGAAGTGCGCGCGCTGTCCGCGTCGGGACTGACCTGGCTCGACGACGACGCGCCCCCGGGCGAGGTCGTGCACCGCTGGCGCGCGAACGACGCGCTCGCGACCCGCCGCATCGACCGCGACGGCAACGGCGTGCCGGAGACCGTCTGGTTCCACGCCCTCGACGGCACGCTGACCGCTGCGTGGTTCGACGACGACCAGAACGGCATCCCGGAGCGGCGCGTGCGCTACGGGCCGGGCGGGCGCGCGGTCGCCACGGCGTTCGACGCCGACCAGAACGACGTCCCCGAGCGCCGCGAGGAGGCGCGCGGCGACGTGACGGTTTGCTTCCTCGATGCCGACCAGGACGGACGCACCGAGCGGATCGAAGAGCGCCGCCGCGACGGCACGCTCGTGCGCGCCTGGGAGTGGACGCCGGACGCGGGCTTCCGCGCCGTGCAGTGAGCCGCGGCTTCAGCAGCCCGCGCAGCCGGTCGACGTCGTCGCCGCGAGCTTCGCGGCGATCAGGTCGGCGATCGCGGCGAGCGTGTTGAAGTGCTGCAGGCCGACCTCTTCGTCGGCGATCGCGACCGAGAAGCGACGCTCCAGGAACTGGACGAGGTGCACGACTCCCGCCGAGTCGACGATGCCGGAAGTGACCAGTCCCAGGTCATCGGTCAGGCCATCGGCGCGCCCGTCGCGGAACGAATCGGCGACGAACGTGCGGACTGCGGCGAGGATCTGCGCGCGGGTCTCGGGCATCGCGGGCGGCGCATCGTGGCAGAGACCCCGTCGCAACTCCAGCCCGGGGCCCGCGGCCGGCACGGAAGGGATGGCGGGAGCGCATGGGAATCGAACCCACCGGGACCACCTCCAGGGCAGCCCCCACTGGTTTTGAAGACCAGGCCAGACACCAGCCCAGATCCGCTCCCGTGGATCGGAACGCGCGGGCGACTCTACGCTTGCACGGGCCCCCCGCAAGAGTGGCCGCACGCGGTGCTACAGATCGTGCTACACGCGCTGCCGGAACGAGGCGACGGCGCGGAAGCCTCTGCCTCCCTTCGGCCGGCGGCAGGCGGAGGCCGCGGTCCCACGGGCGGACCCGGATCGGCGCTTGCCGTGTGGTCGGACGGCTGCGCGAAACCGCGTCCGAGGCGCATGGCGACGCGGGCGTCATGCGCGGCGTGCAGGACATGCCGCCCGGAGCTTCGAGCAGCGCGCCGAGGAGTGGCGCGCTGCGGTCGCCGCGCGGCTGCCTCCGGACACCGTCGAGTTCTGTCGGGGCAAGCTCGCCACGGAACGCGCACGATCCCGCGCACGCCCGCGGTCGACGGGATCACGCTCGTCATGCCCGGTCGGTGCGAGCGCGAGCCCGGCATCACGGTTCGGCCCGGCGGCATGCACGGCGCGCCGCTGCCGGCGCGGCCGCACACCTTCTTGCGTGGCGTGTTCGCCCCGTGCGCCGCACACGAACCCGGTGCTCGCCGTCGCGCGGCCGCGGTGATCCCGCACCGCCGACATCCGCATTGATGGCGAGCTGGTGGCACCATCGCATGGAGCCGTCGACCGCCGAGAAGGGTCGCCGCCATGGCCTGCACCGGGCTGCGCCGCGTGGAGATCGCGCGGGTGTGCCTCTGACGACGTCGACCTTGGCACGTGATGCCTTGCACGCCCGGGCGGGACGGTGTAGGCGTAGCGCAGTCTCAAGCCTCTGTGAACTTCGAGCTTGCGCTCACGGCAGCAACCGGGGGCTCACAGAGCTCGCACGAGACGAATCCCTGCGCGCGCCGGGATCGGCCATGGAACCACCGCCATGAAAGCCCCCGGCTCCCCCTCCACCCCTCGCCGCCGCACCGCGGCGCTCGCCCGGCCGCCGTGCGGGGAAGCCGTGCGCTTGGTGGTGGTGCCTCGGTCGGGCGCCTTCACGCCGACGACGTTCCACTTCACGGCGCACGGCTGCGCGCACCAGACCAACCAGCCGACCTGTTCCTGAACGTGATGGACGTCGGACACGGCGCATGCCCCGTCGCGTTCGGGCTCGGATCGCCCGGCTCACTTCCTGAGGTTTTTCGCGCGCAGCCGCTCGCGCGATCGGCCCTCCCCATCGACGCCAACCCAAACGAGCTGCCATGAAGAGACTTGCTCTCACCCGCGCGTACTTCGGCTCCCTGCTCCTGCTTGCCGGGTGCATGACCTTCCCACCCCCCTGGTCATCGGTCGCCGACCTGCCGACCAGGACGCGAGAGCAACTGATCGACGAGGTCGGACGGGCGCGCCACGCTGGAGAGCACGAGCACGCGCTGCGCGTGCTGGATGAGCTCGCGGCCAGGTCGGGATGGTCGAAGGAAGAGGTCGCGCGAATCCGGGACCGGAGGATCTGGTTCGGTCAGAAGCGTGAGCAGTTCATCGCGAGCTGGGGCTACCCGGACGACCACAGCAACCACACCTC
>DATGPD010000622.1:0-7701 GCA_035305285.1 Planctomycetota bacterium | reverse complement strand
CGCAGGGCAAGGTCCTCTACTGGGGCGTGAGCCAGTGGCCGGCCCACGCGATCGCGGAGGCGGCGAGGTTCTGCCGCACGCACGCGCTGCCGCCGCCGATCTCGAACCAGCCGCTCTACAACCTGTTCGACCGCGGGATCGAGGCCGAGGTGATGCCGGTGGCGGCGGCGCACGGCGTCGGGCAGATCGTGTACTCACCGCTCGCGCAGGGCGTGCTGACCGGTAAGTACGTGCGCGGCCGTGCGCACGACCCCGGAACGCGCGCGACGACGCCCGGCGCCAACCAGTTCATCGGGCGCTACCTCGCCGACGAGCGCCTCGCGCAGGCGGAGCGCGCCGCGGCGATCGCGCGCCGGCTCGGCGTGCCTCCGGCGCGGCTCGCGCTCGCGTGGTGCCTGCGCCGGCCCGAGGTCGCCAGCGTGATCGTCGGCGCGGCGAGCCCGGCGCAGGTCGAGGAGAACGCCGCCGCCGCCGGGTTCGAGCTGCCGGCCGACGTGATCGCGGAGCTGGAGCAGATCTTCCCGGCGTGAACACCCCCGTACTGCCGCCGCCGGAGGACGCGCTCGCCGCGGTCTTCGTGCAGAAGTACGGGACCGACGAGCGCCTCGGGTGGGGGCCGGCGATGCGCCGCCGGTTCGGCTACCACAACCCCGACGACCACTACGAGGCGGTCGTGCGCGCGCTGGTCGACGAGCGCACGCGCTGGCTCGACGTGGGTTGCGGGCGCGAGCTATTCCCGAGCAACCGCTCCCTCGCCGCGGAGCTGGCGGCGCGATGTGCGCGCCTGGTCGGCGTCGACCCCGACGCGACGCTCGACGAGAACCGCTACGTGCACGAGCGCGTGCGCGCGTCGCTGCAGGACTACGACGGCGGTGAGGCGTTCGACCTCGTGACCCTCCGCATGGTCGCCGAGCACGTCACCGACCCGCCCGCGGTCGCCGCGGCGATCGCGCGCGCGCTCGCACCGGGTGGGTTCGCCGTCGTCTACACGGTCGACGGCTGGTCGCCGATGCCGCTGCTCACCCGGCTCGCGCCGATGCGCGTGCGCCACGTGGTCAAGCGCTTCCTCTGGCGCACCGAGGAGAAGGACACCTTTCCGACCGCGTTCCGCATGAACTCGCGCGCGCGGCTGCGCGCGGTGCTCGGCGCGGCCGGCCTGGAGGAGGTGGCGTTCGCCTGGCTGGACGACTGCCGCACGCTGGGCCGCTTCCGCGCGGGGCAATGGCTCGAGCTGTGCGCGTGGCGTGCGCTGCGCGCGCTCGGCCTGCGCTACCCCGAGCGCTGCCTCCTCGGCGTCTACCGCAAGGCGCCGGCGGCGGCGCGTGCGCGGACGGAGTGAAAGGCGGGTCGAGCCCGGTTCCGGTCGCCTCTCTCGAACGATCCATCCCTGGGGATCAATCGATTTGCGGGCCCGACCCGCGTGCTTCGGGTCAACAAGCGTGCCGGGGCCCCGGAGGGGGGCGCGGCGAGGGGAGCGCGTGTCCCGGTTTCGCGGTCGTAACGAGAGCACGCGGCCGGTGGTTGACCGCGCTGTGCCGGCCAAGTCAGCTAGGCCCCATGCAAGCGTTGCCCGCGATCGACGTCACGGCGGACAACTTCCAGCTCGAGGTGCTCCAGCAATCGATGCACGTGCCCGTGCTGCTGGACTTCTGGGCGGACTGGTGCGGACCGTGCAAGGCGCTCGGGCCGGTGCTGGAGAAGCTGGCTGCCGAGTACGGCGGGTCCTTCGTGCTCGGCAAGGTGAACACCGAGGTCGAGTACGAACTGGCCGCCGCGTTCCAGGTGCGCAGCATCCCGTTCGTCGTGCTGCTCGACCGCGGCCGGCCGATCGACGCGTTCACCGGCGCCCTGCCCGAGGCGGAGGTGCGCCGGTTCCTCAAGCGCAACGGCATCGAGCCCGTGGTGCAGGGCAGGCCGGCGCCGCCGGACCCGAACTCGCCCGCGGGCCGTTTCGCGCGCGCGGTCGAGGCCGCACGCAAGGGTGACGCGGCGACCGCGCGCGCGGCGCTCACCGACTTCCCGATCGAGGACGAACTGGCCGGGCCCGCGGATCGCCTGCGCGACGGCCTGGAGTGGCTCGAGAACCGCGACCTGCCGTCGGGCCCCGCGGGCGACTCGATCCGCGAGGCGCGCGAACACTTCCTCGCCGGCCGCATCCCCGACGCGCTCGAAGCACTGCTCCGCTCGGTGGAGATCGACCGCGGGTTCGCGGACGGCCTCGCGCGCCGCGCGATGCTGCTGTGCTTCGCCGTGCTCGGCGAAGACCACGACGTCAGCGACGAGTACCGCCGTCGTCTGACGACGCTGCTGTACTGAGGCACGCGGACCCGGGCCGAGCGGGCCCGAAGCGCGGGGTCCACGTCGGAACGTCCTCTTCGGCAGGTCCGCGCGCATCCTGCCGTCCACGGGGCGAGCGCTGCACCTTCCGGTGGTCTCGCGCGGCGGCGCGGCTGCCGTCGGCGCGGACGGCGGACGAAGTGCTGCCGAACGCCGGCGCCGCAAGTAAGGTGCGCGCGATGGCCGAGGCTCGACGACCACGCTGGCGGGCGCTCTACGCCGCCACCCTCCTGTACGGAGTGCTGAGTCTCATCGCGCTCTGGGTCTTCACGCGCGCGTACGCGATCTGACCGGGCGGCCGGCCGACCATGCATACGATCGACTGGCTGCTCATCGTCGTGATCCCGGCACTCGTCATCTGGGACGGGGTGCGCCGCGGGTCACAGGCCAAGGACCTCGAGGGCTTCCTGCTCGCCGGGCGCAGCGTGAGCTGGTGGGCGGTCGGCCTGTCGGTGATGGCGACCCAAGCGAGTGCGATCACGATGATCTCGATCGCCGGGCATGGCTACGAGCACGGTCTGCGCTGGCTGCACGCCTACCTCGCGCTGCCGTTCGCGATGGTGATCCTGTGCGCGACGGTCGTGCCGTGGTTCAGCAAGGCGCGGGTGTTCACCGCGTACGAGTACCTGGAACAGCGCTTCGACGGCACGACGCGCACGCTGGCGAGCGTGCTGTTCCTGGTGTCGCGCGGCCTCGCGGTCGGCACCTCGCTGGTCGCGCCGGCGATCGTGCTCGAGCTGGTGGTCGGCATCCCGCGCAACATCGCCATCGTCATGATGGGCGGGTTGTCGGCGGCCTACACCGTGTTCGGCGGCAACGCCGCGGTGATCTTCACCGACGTGAAGCAGATGACCGTGATGTTCCTCGGCATCGGGGTCAGCCTGTACGTCGCGGTGGCTGGCCTGCCGGAGGGCGTGTCGTTCGGCGACGCCCTGACCCTGGCGGGGGCGTCGCGCAAGCTCGAGGCGATCCACGTCGCGCCCGACGTGCGCACCGTGTTCGCCGACCGCTACAACCTGGTTGCCGCCCTGGTCGGGGGACTGTTCCTGTTCCTCGGCTACTTCGGCGCCGACCAGAGCCAGGTACAGCGCTACCTGGCCGGCAAGAACGTCGACCACAGCCGGGCGAGCCTGCTGGTGTCGGCGTTCCTCAAGGTGCCGATGCAGTTCGCGATCCTGCTGCTCGGCGCGCTGATCTACGTGTTCTACATCTTCGCGCCGGCGCCGGTGTTCTTCCGGGTCGACGCGCTGGAGAAGGCGATCCCGAGCGCGCCCGCCGAGGTGCGCGCCGAGTGGCAGGACCTGCAGGAGCGCTTCGCGGTCGCGTGTGCCGCGCGCGAGCAGGCGGCGCGTGCCCTCCTCGCCGCCGACGAGTCGAGCGAGGCGCAGGCCGCGGCGGTCCTGCGCGAGCGCAACGCCGAGGTCGCCGCGATCAAGCGCGCGGCGAACGACCTGCACCGTGCGCTCACCGGGGCGGAGGGCGGCGACGGCGACTTCATCTTCCCCTGGTTCTTCCTGCGCGAGCTCCCGGTCGGCCTGCTCGGTCTCGTGATCGCGGCCATCTTCGTCGCCGCGATGTCGAGCCTGGACGCGCAGCTCAACTCGCTCGCGACGTCGTCGGTGATGGACCTGTGGGTGCGGTTCCGCGACCCGCCGCCGCCGCCGCACCACGTCCTGCGCCTGTCGCGCTGGGCGACCTTCTTCTGGGGCGCGTTCGCGACGGTGAGCGCGTTCTTCGTCGCCCGCCTCGGGCAGATGATCGAGGCGGTGAACATCATCGGCTCGATGTTCTACGGCTCGCTGTTCGGCGTGTTCCTGCTCGCCTGGCTGTGCCCGCGCGCGCGCGGCGCGGTCGGCTGGCTGGCGCTGGCCGGCGGGTTCCTGTGCACGATGTTCACCCACTTCGTGATCAACCGGCGCAAGGTCGTCATCGACGGCGTCGAGCAGTGGCCGGTCGGCTTCCTGTGGTACAACGCGATCGGGTGCGTCGGCGTGATCCTGATCGGCCTGCTCCTCGCCGGCCGGATCAGCGGTCCGCGCGCGGCAGCGCCGAAGTGATCGTCGCGAGGTCGACGCCGAGGCAGATGCGCGCGATCGGGTCGAGCGCTTCCGGCGGTCCCTCGAAGTGCAGCGTCGTGCTCGTGTGGGTGAACGAACCACCCGGGTCGAGCGCGAGCGCCGGCGACGAGGTCTCCAGCTCGTAGAACGGACCGAGTGGCGGCACCCCGGGGGCCGGTGGGCCGTCGTTGTACGAGTTGACCACGTCGCCGCCGTACGGGTCGGCCTGCATCTCCCACATCGAATCGACGTACTCCGCGGTGTCCGGCGGCAGGTTGAACTGCACGACGGTCAGCACGCCGCGCTCGGCGTCGTAGCTGCCGAGGCGCGGCTGCGCGCGGCGCGGGCCGACGCCGATCTTGCCGCGCAGCCTGCCGTCGCCGGCGAAGAACAGCACGTCGTCGCGCGCCACCAGGCGGTCCTCCGGCACTTCGCCGAAGTAGCGGTCGTTCACCTTGGGCCCCAGCCGGTCCTCGGGGCCGGGACGGATCGGGACGACCACCGTCGTGCGCGGCGACGGCTTGAGCATGCCGAGGATCCAGATCGACAGCTGTCCGGTGTCCTTGCGCCACGGTGCGGCGCCGTCATTGGTCAGCGTGTTGTCGGTGGCGAAGCCGACCGCGTCGACGCCCGCCGGCAGCGCGATGCCGAGCAGACCTTCGATCTCCGCGCCGTCGAGCAGGCGCACGGTGCGGTCGATGCGCACCGTGAAGCGCGTGCCGCTCCAGTTGCGCAGTTCCGCGATGCGGGTGAAGCGCGCGTGCCGCGCGGCGCGTTCCACCAGCTCGAACGGCTCGGTGTCGATCACCGCGGGCGTCTGCCAGTGGGCGAAGTCGAACGGATCCCCCGGCGCGAAGAACAGTCCGAACTGCCCGCCTTCGGGGCCGAGCCAGAACCGGTCTTCACCGCCGTAGACGTTGATGTGCGGGACGGTGCTCGGGCTCGCGACCGCTTCGTAGCGGATGAAGCCGTGGCTCCGGCCGCCTTCGCCGCGCGCCGTGCTCGTCATCACCCGGCCCTGGTAGGCGCCGACCACCGCGACGCGGGCGCGCCCGGTCGCATCCACGAGCTCGATGCAGTCGGCGTGTGCGGCGAGGAAGTCGCGGTCCTCGCCGTAGGTGCGCTCGCGGCCGGGCGAGGTCATGCCGTCGGGAGCGGCGCAGGCCGGGGCGAAGGCGATGAGCGCGAGGACGGGAGAGGGGATCCGCATCGCTGCGAGGCTACCCGCCGCACGCGGTCGGCCCGACGATCGAACCGGCGGCGCTCCGGCGCGGTCATCGCGGCGTCCGGGGCTCTTCGGGCAGGCCGGGCTCCGGCTCGGTCCCGTCGTCCGGCCGGAAGACGAACGCGCTGCGCTTCGGCGGGGGGGCGATGTCGCGGGGGATCGCGACCGACTCCAGGGTGTAGACCAGCGGCGGGTCGTCGTGCGGGTTCCGCAGGGCGGACCGCAGGTCCTCGTCGTCGGCGAGCGCCCGCACGGCGTTCTCCCGCGCCTCGTCGGGGTCGCGGGCGTGCACGAACACCGTCACGTCGAAGGCGTACCGGCCGATCCGGTCCCCGTCGGCGAGGAGGAAGTTCCGGCCGCGCAGGCGGACGCGGAAGTCTGCGGGCTGCATCGTGCGCAGCGTACGCAGGACCCGCCGAGGCCGAGAGGGCGGCGGCTGGAGAAAGGTCGCGACGACCCGTGGAGGGCCGGGATGGAACCCGTAACCCGTAGGCTGCCCTTCACGGGCCGCCGCGCACCCATGCGTAGCGGCCGGTGCGTCTCAAACACCGGCCTGGTCACCTCGGCGGTCCCTACGCAGGCCGCCCCGGCGCGGGCTCGCGCGAGGGTGCCCTTTTTTCGCGCGCCGCGCGTCCGCCCCCTGCCGCCGGCGTTACGACGCCGGCGGCGGTGCGCCGCCGCCGCGGCCGAGCACCCGACTCGCGTGCGGATCCCGGCGGGTGGGACGCGGCGCCCGCGCTTCCGATGTCCGTGCGCGCGGCGAGACGGCTTGTGGTGCGCGCGCAGGGCGCCGGTTAGCTTCGCCCGTCCCGGATGGCCGAAGCGAAGCCAAAAGTCCTGCGTCGCCTCGACTACGCACCGCCGCCCTACCTGATCGACGAGGTCTCCCTCCGGTTCGAGATCGGCAACGGGACCAAGACCCGGGTGCACGGCCGCCTCGCGTTGCGCCGGAACCCCGCGGCGGCGCGCGCCACCGACCTCGCGCTCGACGGGGTCGGCCTCGACCTCCGGGCGGTGGCGATCGACGGCCGACCGTTGCGCCCCGACGAGTACCGGCGTGACCCCGAGCACCTGGTGCTGTTCTCGGTACCCGACCGGTTCCTCCTCGAGACCGAGGTCGAGATCGATCCGGACCACAACACCACGCTGGAGGGCCTCTACCGCACGGCGTCCGGCTACCTGACCCAGTGCGAGGCGGAGGGCTTCCGCAAGATCACCTACTACCTCGACCGGCCCGACGTGCTGGCGCGGTTCTCCACCGAGATCATCGCCGAGAAGCAGCGCTTCCCCGTGCTCCTGTCGAACGGCAACCTGCGCGCGCAGGGCGACCTCGGCGACGGCCGGCACCACGCGCTCTGGCTCGATCCGTTCCCCAAGCCCTGCTACCTGTTCGCGCTGGTCGCCGCCGACCTCGGCGTGCTCGAAGACCGGTTCGTGACCCGCTCCGGACGGGTCGTGCAGCTCCGCATCTACGCGGAGCCGCGCAACCTCGACAAGTGCGCGCACGCGATGCGCTCCCTGCAGCGCGCCATGCGCTGGGACGAGGAGACCTACGGGCTCGAGTGCGACCTCGACCATTACTCGGTCGTCGTCACCGACGACTTCAACATGGGGGCGATGGAGAACAAGGGGTTGAACATCTTCAACTCCCAGTACGTCCTCGCCTCCCCGGCGACCGCGAGCGACGCCGATTACGCCGCGATCGAGGGGGTCATCGGGCACGAGTACTTCCACAACTGGACCGGGAACCGGGTGACCTGCCGCGACTGGTTCCAGTTGAGCCTGAAGGAAGGCCTCACCGTGTTCCGCGACCAGCAGTTCAGCGCGGCCATGGGGTCGCCGGCGGTGAAGCGGATCGAGGACGTGCGCCGCCTGCGCGCGGCGCAGTTTCCCGAGGACGCGGGCCCCATGGCGCACCCGGTGCGCCCAGACGAGGTCATCGAGATCAACAACTTCTACACGGCCACGGTGTACGAGAAGGGCGCCGAGGTCGTGCGCATGCTGCACACCCTGCTCGGGCCGGAAGCGTTCCGGCGGGGGCTCGACCTGTACTTCCAGCGGCACGACGGCCAGGCGGGCACG
>DATGPD010000621.1:0-4093 GCA_035305285.1 Planctomycetota bacterium | reverse complement strand
GAGCAGCTCGGGGTCGGCGACGTCGGCCAGCTCGCGGGCGTCCGCGCCGAGGCGCAACAGACCGGCGCACGCGCGCGCGCGCGTGCCGCGTTCGCGGCTGTCGCGGGCGAGCTGCAGGAGCGGGGCGCGCGCCGCGGCGACCTCCAGCGAGCACAACAGGGTGGTCGCGCGCGCGCGGTCGAGCGGACCGGCGAGCTGGTCGAGGCGCGCCGCGACCCGGCCGGCGAGCGTCTCCGCGTCGATCCGCGCCATCGCGTCGGCGAACATGCGCTCCGCCGGGCCGGAGCTGCCGTCGAGGTAGCGCGGCAGCAGGACGTCGAGCGCGGGTACGAGGCGCAGGCGCACCGCGGCGGCGACCAGCGCGGGCGCCGTGCGCTCGCCGCCTCCGACCGCGCGCTGCAGCGCGCCGAGCACGAGCGCGCGCTGCGCCGGATCGAGCTGCTCCAGCGCGGGCAGCATGGGCAGCGCGAACGCGGCGTCCTCGCGCACGCGCTCGTCGTGGTCGCCGAGCGCGCCGACGACCACCGCGGTGCGCGCCGCGCCCGGCGCCGCGGCGACCAGCGCGGCGACGTGGGCGACGACCGCGGCGCGCGCGGGCGGCAGGGCGCGCGCGCCGCCGGCGACGAGCGCGAGCGCGCCGTCGCGCTCGACCAGGCAGACGACGAAGCGCTGGCCGGGCGCGACCGCGGCGAGCGCGCGGCCGCAGCCGGGCCCGCGCGATTCGCTGAGCACGACGGTGTCGGGCGGCGCGCCGCGCAGGCGGCGTTCGACGGCAAAGGTGACGCGCAGCGTCGCGCCGTCGGTCCGGTCGACGTGCGCCGCGCGCGCGACGGCGATCGTGCCGGCGCGCTCGACCAGCTCGGCGAGCGCGGCATGGTCGTCCTGCGCCGCGGCGGTCGGCGCGAGGAGCGCGGCGAGGGCGACGATCGAGAGCCAGGGTCGCACGGTCCTTCTTCCTTTCACTTCAGCACCAGCCGGTGGCGCAGGTACGCCAGGTCGAGGTCACGGAACGCGTAGTCGAGCGAGATCAGCGAGTCGTAGCCGACCGCCGGAGCCATCACGTCGGCGACGCCGGCGCCTTCGTCGTGCAACGACGCGTCGCCGTGCAGGCCGAACGGACTCGGTCCCTCGGCGACCAGACCGACCGCGTGGCCGACCTCGTGCGCGAGGATGATCCCCACCGCGGTCGCCCAGTCGTCCGCGGCGCGGAACACCGCGTCGAAGCGCACGCGCTGCTCGGGAGTCGCGGCGACGTAGTCGAAGCCCGGAGCGACGACCGCCGCGTCGTGCGGGCCGTGCCCGACCGGCGTGCCGCCCATCGCCGGCGCGAGGTTGAGGAAGCGGCGCGCGAACGTCGTGGTGAACGCCGGGAACACGCGCTGGTGGATGCCGGCCTGGAACAGGAACAGCTCGCCGGGGAACACCCCGAGCCCGGGCCGGCTCGCGATGTTCAGGTCGTTGACCTGGCTGTTGTACATGTCGAAGTACGCCCGGCCGAGCACGCCGGTCGACTCCGCGCCGTAGTCGCGGCGCGGGGGCCCTTCCGGATCGAGGCCGCCGAGTGCGATCTGCATGTGCGCCACCCCGGGCGGCCGGCGCGTCGTGAACCGGATCGCCACCGTGCCGTCGCCGAGGCCCGAGCCGTCGGCCGCGCGGCCGAACAGCCGGTTCGCCTGGGCGATCACGCCGTCGCGCAGGATCTCGACCATGCGCTCGTTGAGCCCGAGCGGGTCGTCGGCGGTGACGAAGCCGAGCTTCAGGAGGTCGTCGAAGAAGTCGCTGCGCCCGTTGCCGTCCCGGTCGAGGTCGGTGCGCACCCAGACGACGTGCGTGCGCTCGAACGGCACCTTGTTCGCCGCGGGGATGACCACGGTGAAGCGGATCGAGCGCGCGACCGCGAGATTGCCGGACAGGTCGCTCGCGCGCGCGTGCAGTTCGTACTCGCCGGGCTGGAGCGCGGCGTCGGCCGGCACCTTCCACTGCAGGCGGTCGCGCGCGACGGTGGCGCGGGCGAAGATCTCGTCGGCGGTCGGCGTCGGGCCCGGCCCCGCGAGCAGCAACTCGAACGAGGTCGGGTCGACCGCGTAGTCCGTCGGATCCTGGGCGAACAGGTCGACCGTGAAGCCCGACGGCGGCACCTGCATGTTGTCGCGCCGCGCGTCGGCCGCGGCGTTGAGCGAGACGCGGACCGACGGCACCTGCACGTCGGGCTGGAAGCCGATGCGGAACTCGTGCACGCGATCGCCGGCCAGCCAGTTGCCGGACGCCTCGCGCACGCCCTCCGGTCCGCCGCGCAACGTGACGCGGTACCAGCCGCCGGGCGTCCACGGGTCGCGCGGGACGAAGCGCAGCGTCCGGTTGGCGCGCAGCACCTCGACCCGCCCCGCGACCGGCACGCCGTCGCGCGTGGTGACCGTCATGACGTCGTCGGTCACCGTCGCGGGATCGAACGGCGTGTCGAACAGCGCGCTCAGGTGGGTGCTGGTCGGCACCGCCGCGGCGCCGTCACCCGGCAGGAGGATGACGTCGGGCAGCGTGGCGTCGTCCGCGGTCCGGAAGGTGATCACGACGTCGCGCGCCAGCACGTTGCCGGCTCGGTCCCGGATCCCCGCCGGGCCGCCGTACACGGTGCACACGTACTCGGTGTCACGCCGCAGATGGTCGTCGGGCTCGACGACGATCCTGGTGTCGCCGTCCGCCAGCGTGACCCGCGCGGCGACCGGGCCGTGTCCGTCGCGCAGCACGACACTCCCCCCGTGCACCGCCACGCGGTCGAGCGGCTCGTCGAACGTGATCGTGGGCTGCACGTTGAGCGAGACGCGCGCTTCGCGATCGGACGGCAGCGTGCCGACCACCGCCGGGGGCACGTCGTCGCTGCCCACCGTCCACTCGACGAGCGTGCCCGAAGCGAGCGGATTGCCGCTCAGGTCGGTCAGACCGCTCGGGCCGCCGGCCACCTCCAGGCGCACGGTCGCACCCTTCGGCAGCGGCGCCGATGGCACGAGGCGCAGCCGGCGCTGGTCCGGATCGGCGGTGACGCGCAGGTGTGCGGCGTTGCCGTGTGCGTCGGTGAGCGTCACCGTCGTCGGCTCGACGCTCGCGGGATCGACCGACTCGTCGAAGAAGAGCTCGGGGCACGCGTGCGGCGAGATCGCCGTGCCGACCGGCGGCCAGACCGACAGCAGGCGCGGAGCGGTCGTGTCGACCGCGGTGCGGAACGTCGCGCTCCACGACTGCGCGAACACGTTCCCGGCGCGGTCGGTCGGCCCGCGCGTGCCGCCGGCGACGATCAGGCGGTAGCGGCGGTCGCCGGCGAGGTCGGCGAGCGGTGCTACGACGACCTTCGTGCCGTCGACCAGCGACAGCGCACACGGATAGCTGCCGCCGAACAGGTCGCGCAGGTACACGGTGGTCTCGTCGAGCGAGGCGGGGGCGAGAGGTTCGTCGAAGGTCAGCTCGAACGGTGCCAGGCGGTCGACGCCGGTCTGGTTGTCGGCGACCGAACTCGCGATCAGGCGCGGCGGCGTGTGGTCGATCGTGCGGAAGCGGACGTCGTGTCGCTCGGCGAGGATCCGGCCAGCGGTGTCCGACACGAACGGCGAGAACGTGAAGACGTAGTCGGTCTCCGGCTGCAGCGCGGCAGAAGGAGTGAAGCGCACTTCGCGGCCGCCGTTCTCGAACGCGAAGGAGCCGGGAACCCGCTCGCCGGCCGCGGTCGCGAGCCAGGCGCCTTCCTCGACCACGCTCTCGCCGACCAGCACGCCGTCGAAGCGGGCCCACACGACGGCATCGAGAGGAACCTGCACGGCGTCGGCCGCGGGGAGATGCTCGACGAGGGTGAGGTCGCCGCTCGCCGCCGGACTCGCACCGTTCGACCCGCCGGTGCCACCGCCGCCGCTGCCGCACGAAGCCGCGACCAGCGCGCCGGCGAGTGCCAGCGCCGCGTTCCGATGTCTCCCCATCCCCTGGTGCCTTCTCGAAGTTGCTCCCGCAAGATCGGCCTGCGGAGCGCCGGGGTGCAGCACGCACCGGTCGTGTCGTTGTCAGGGGGGGCTGGTGACGCCGGCGCGCGGCCCGGGGCCGCGAGCGCGCG
>DATGPD010000620.1:0-10241 GCA_035305285.1 Planctomycetota bacterium | reverse complement strand
GATGCCCGACTTCGGGTAGACCCGCTGATCCTGGAGTCGCAGCGCGTGGCGGCGCGCTGCGCCCGCCAGGAACGGCAAGCCCCGGCCGACCAGGATCGGACAGACCGCCAGTTCGACCGTGTCGACCAGTCCGGCATCGAGCAGCGAGCCGAACAGCTCGCCGCCGCGTACAGCCAGAGCTCACCGTCACGTTCCGCGTCGTCGCCCGCATCGGCCCGCAGAAGCTCACCCTCGCCGACGTCGCGCAGGAAGCCGGCTGTCGGCGGCCGCGCTGGTGCAGCGCTTCGGCAGCAAGCGCGCCCTCCTGCTCGCCACCGCCGCGAGACGCCGCGACCGGCCACACCCAGCCGTTCACCGAGGCGCGCGCCAGGCACCGCTCGCCGCTGCAGGCGCTCCTCGCCGTCGCGCGCTGCATGGCGATCTTCGGGCGGACGAGCGAGGAGTCGCGAACACGCTCGCCTTCTTGGTCGCCGATCTCGCCGCCCCCGAGTCCCGCGCGCACGGCCGCACCGGCGCGGCCGCCTTCCAGGACGGCCGCGCGCCCTGCTGCGCGAGGCGGTCGCCGCGGGGGAGCTGGGCAAGTGCAACACCGCGCCGCCTCGCGCGCACACTGTAGGCGACGGTGCACGGCTCGCTGCCGTCGTGGGTGCTGCCCGGCGATGGCGACGTGGCAGCGTGGGTGGAAGGCGACGTGAAGGCGGTGCTCTCCGGCTACACGGCCGACGGCTGAGGCCCCGACGACCGGCCGGGCGACGCTCGGTCACGGACACGGCGGCCGCCTCGCCGGCGTGCGCCGGCACGTTCGGCGCCAAAGGACGACGCAGCGCGAGCCAAGGGCGTCCGCGCCCGCGGCCCCTGCACATCCCGAGCCGAATCCGCCATCGGACCGGTCCGCGCCGCCCGCTAGACTCGCCGCCTTCCCAGCTCCGGAACGGTGCCTTGACGACGACCGACGCCAGTCTCCTCACCCTCGTTGCCAACACGATCCGCGGCCTCGCGATGGACGCCGTCGAGAAGGCGAACAGCGGCCATCCGGGCATGCCGATGGGGATGGCCGACGTCGCGGCGGTGCTCTGGCTCGAGCACCTGCGGCACAGCCCGAAGGACCCGCACTGGCTAGGGCGCGATCGCTTCGTGCTGTCCGCCGGCCACGGCTCGATGCTGCTCTACGCGCTGCTGCACCTGTCGGGCTACCGGGTGTCGCTCGACGACCTGAAGCAGTTCCGCCAGTGGCACAGCCGCACCCCGGGCCACCCCGAGTTCGGCGAGACCGACGGGGTCGAGACGACGACCGGGCCGCTCGGGCAGGGTTTCGCCAACGGCGTCGGCATGGCGATCGCCGCGCAGATGGAGGCGGCGCACACCGGCTGTTCGATGCTGAAGACCCGCGTCCTCGGCATCGTCTCGGACGGCGACCTCATGGAGGGGATCAGCGCGGAGGCGGCGTCGCTCGCCGGGCACCTGCAGCTCGACAACCTCCTCTACGTCTACGACGACAACCGGATCACGATCGACGGCAAGACCGACATCACCTTCAGCGATGACGTCGCGGTGCGCTTCCGCGGGCACCACTGGGATGTCTACCAGATGAACGCGCACGACGTGGCGGAGATCGAGCGCACCCTGACGCAGGCACTCGGCAACCTGCGCCGGCCGACGCTCGTGATCGCGCGCAGCCACATCGCCAAGGGCAGCCCGGGCAAGCAGGACTCCCCGGAAGCGCACGGCGCGCCGCTCGGCGCCGAGGAGGTCAGGCGCGCCAAGCAGGCGCTCGGTCTGCCCGACGAACCGTTTTACGTGCCCGAGGCCGTGCGCGAACTGTTCGCCAAGCGCGCGCAGGTCCTGGAGGCGGAGCGCGCGCGCTTCGAAGAACGCTTCGAGGCGTGGCGCACGCACCACCCCGAGGGGGCGAAGAAGCACGCGGCGCTGCGCGCCTTCACCCCGCCGGCCGACGTGCTCACCGAACTCCTCGCCGCCGCCGGCACCGAAGCCGCGGCGACGCGCGTGCTGTCCGGCAAGGTGATCCAGAAGGCCGCCGCACTGTTCCCGCGCCTGGTCAGCGGGTCCGCCGACCTCGCCTCGTCGACCAAGACCGACATCAAGGCGACCACCTCGGTCCAGGCCGGCATGTTCAGCGGCCGCAACCTGCACTTCGGCGTGCGCGAGCACGCGATGGGTGCGGTGATGAACGGCATCGCGCTGCACGGCGCGTTCCAGCCGCTCGGCAGCACGTTCCTCGTGTTCTCCGACTACATGCGTCCGGCGATCCGGCTCGCCGCGATCATGAAGCTGCCGTGCGTGTTCGTGTTCACGCACGACAGCCTGATGGTCGGCGAGGACGGCCCCACCCACCAGCCGATCGAACACGTCGCGAGCCTGCGCCTGATCCCGAACGTGCACGTCCTGCGCCCGGCGGACGGCCCCGAGGTCGCCGCCGCCTACGCGCACGCCCTGCAGCGCACCGACGGTCCAAGCATCCTGTGCCTGACGCGGCAGAACGTGCCCGCGCTCGAGCGCGCGCCGGGGTTCGACGTGCGCGACCTGCTGCGCGGCGGCTACCTGCTGCAGGATGCGCCCGGCGCCGCCGGCACGCTGGTCGCGACCGGCTCCGAGGTGAGCCTCGCGGTCGCGGCCGCCAGGCTGCTGCAGGAGCGCGGTACGACCGTGCGCGTCGTGAGCGTCCCGTGCCTCGAGGTGTTCCTCGCGCAGGACGAGGAGTACCGACGCGCGGTGCTGCCACCCGGGCTGCCGGCGATCGCCCTCGAGATGGGCCGGCCCGAGATCTGGTGCTCGCTCACCGGCTCGCTCGAGCGCGTCATCGGGGTGACGCGCTTCGGTGCGAGCGCGCCGGCGGGCGTCCTCGCGGAGAAGTACGGGTTCACGCCCGCCGCGGTCGCCGAGCGCGTCCAGCAGATGCTGGCGGCGCGCTGACCGGCGCGCGGCGCCGGCTCACTCGCCGTGCGCCGCGACGAACGCCTGCAGCCGCTGCCGTTCGGCGCCCGGCAGGGCGACGAACCGCAGCGCGACCTCGACGTCGCCCGCCACCAGCGCCCCGACCGCCGCGTGCGGCGCCCGGTGCACCGACAGCAGGAGCCCGCCTTCGCTCACGTCCATGGTCGTCCCGCTGCCCGCGATCGGTCCCGACGCGGCAGGCACGCGCCACTGCACCGGCACGGCGACGCGCAACCGGCGGAACACGCGGCGATCGAGCACGGACGTCGGCATGGCAGTTCGGCCCTCTATCGCCCCGCCGCCCCGCGCACCTTGATCGCACGACGCAAAAGCGTCCCGCGTCGGCCCGACCGGCAAGACCACGCGAGATCCCTCCGGCGCCGCCATGGCTCCGGATCCCCCGCGGGCCAGCGGGGAGAGCGCGTGCGGCACGGCTCGTCCATCGCGGCGCAGCGCCGTAGGTGCCGCGGCCATCCGCCGCGAGGTCGCCCCCTCCGCCGGGGCCGCAACGCCCACTTCCGTCCTGCGCGCTCCGCGCGCGCAGGACCTCAGAACATCCCCACGATGTTCCCGGCCTCGTCGATGTCGATCTCGGCGCCGCCCGGGTGACGCCCCAGCCCCGGCATGGTCATGATCTCGCCCGCGAGCGGATACACGAACCCCGCGCCGACCGACACGCGCACGTCGCGGATCGGGAACGTGAACCCCGTCGGCCGCCCCTTCAGCTTGGGGTCGTGCGACAGCGACGACTGGGTCTTCGCCATGCACACGGGGAACTTGCCGTAGCCGAGCGCCTCGTAGGCGTCGAGCTTGCGCGCGGCCTCCGCGCTGTACTCGACCCCGTCCGCGCCGTAGACCCTGGTCGCGAGCAGCTCGATCTTCTCGCGCAGCGGCAGGTCGAGCGGATACAGGAAGCGGAACGTGCCCGGCTCTTCGGCGGCGCGCACGAGCGCGCGCGCGACCTCTTCGCCGCCGCGGCCGCCCTCGCTGTAGACCCGGCTCTCGTGCGCCGCGAAGGCACCCGCCTCCATGGCGATCTCCTTCACCAGGGCAAGCTCGCGCTCGGTGTCGGTCGGGAAGGTGTTGATCGCGACGACCACCGGCACGCCGTGCAGGCGCACGTTCTCGATCTGCTTCACCAGGTTGCCCGCGCCGGCGCGGATCGCGTCGAGGTCCTCGCGCAGCAGCCCCTCGGGCAGCGCCTTGCCCATCTTCACCTCGAAGCGCCCGGAGTGCATCTTCAGGGCGCGCACGGTGGCGACCAGGAGGGCGGCGTGCGGGCGCAGCCCGGACACGCGGCACTTGATGTTGAAGAACTTCTCGCACCCCATGTCGGCGCCGAACCCGGCCTCGGTGACCACGAAGTCGGCGCAGCGCAGGGCGATCTGGTCGGCGACGATCGAGGAGTTGCCGTGCGCGATGTTGGCGAACGGCCCGGTGTGCACCAGCGCGGGCGTGCCCTCGAGCGTCTGCATCAGCGTCGGCTTGATCGCGTCACGCAGGATCGCGGCCATCGCGCCCGCGGCGCGCAGGTCCTCGGCGGTCACCGGCTTGCCGTCGACGTCCGCCGCCACCACGATCCGCCCGAGACGCGCGCGCAGGTCGCGCAGGTCGCTGGACAGGCCGAGCACGGCCATGACCTCGCTCGCCGCGGTGATGTCGAAGCCGGTGTCGCGCGGCACGCCGTTCTGCGGGCCGCCGAGCCCGATGCGGATCTGGCGCAGCGCGCGGTCGTTCATGTCGAACACGCGCCGCCAGGTGATCGTCGCCGGATCGATGCGCAGCGGGTTGTCGAGCAGGAGCGACGTGTCGAGGAACGCGGCGAGCAGGTTGTTGGCCGCGGTCACCGCGTGGAAGTCGCCGGTCAGGTGCAGGTTGAAGTCCTCGGGCGGCACGACCTGGCTGTAGCCGCCACCCGCGGCGCCGCCCTTGATCCCGAACACCGGCCCCATCGACGGCTGCCGGATCGTGCACACCGCGCGCTTGCCGATCCGATTGAGCGCCATCGAGATGCCGACCGTGTGCACGGTCTTGCCCTCGCCGAGCGGCGTGGGGGTGATCGCAGTCACGACCACGTAGCGCGCCTGCGGCCGGATCGGCACGCGGTGCAAGATGTCGAGCCGCACCTTGGCCTTGGTGTAGCCGTACGGCTCGAGGTCGTCGGGTCCGAGGCCCAGGGTCTGGGCCGCGATGTCGGAGAGCGGGCGAAGGGCGCGCGATCGCGCGATCTCTAGGTCGTTCAAGGGAGTGCAGGGCCCGCCGGCAAGTCGAGCGGGACGCGGACGATAACGAGCGCGCCGCTCCTTTCCATCGATCCTGGTCGCGGGCGGGGCCCCGGCCAGCCATCGTGCCGCGCGCCGGGGCCGCGCGTCGCCGAACGCAGGTCGCGCCGCGCGGCCGCTCCCATCCGCGCGGAGGCACCCCGCCGCCCGCGCCGCGCCGCGGATCGCCCACCCCGGGGCTCGGACTCCGCGGGATGCGGCGCATAATCCCGCCGTGTTCCGCCCGCGGTCGACGGCCGACGACCCCAGAATCTGCTACTGCATGAAGATCCACCGCAGGGAACTGCTCGACGCGATCGCTGCCGGCGCGACGACCCTCGACGAGCTGCAGCGCCGCACGCGGGCCGGAACGGGGTGCGGCACCTGCCGCTTCGACCTGCTCCAGCTCCTCGGCGAGGCGGTCGGCGCGGTGCCGCCGGCGGATGGAGGATCGGGATCCGGCCGCGCATGAGGCGCGCCCTGGTGCTGCTGCTGCTCGCCGCCGCGACGGCCGCGGCGGTATGGCTCGCGTTCCCGCGGCCCGAGCCCCCCGCGCCGGTCGTCGCCACCCCGCCGAACGAGCCGCCGGCGGTGGGCGAGGTCGAACCGACCGCGCTGCCGCAGCGCTCGGCGTTGCCGCCCCCGGAAGACGGCGCCCCGGGAAGCGAGACGCGGGCCAGGCTCGTCGGCCGCGTGTTCGACGCCCTCGGCCAGCCGCTCGCCGACTGCACGGTGGCGTTCACCGAGTTCGACCCCGAGCGTTCCCTCGACGCGGCCGAAGCCGCCCGCGGCAGCGCGCAGACCGGGCAGGACGGCAGGTTCACCGTGTATTTGGAGCCGCACGGCGTCGGCGTGGTCACGCTGGTACACCGCGACTTCCCGCTGCGCGTCGTGCGCCACCGCCTCGCCGTGCCGCCCGGCGAAGTCCACGACCTCGGCGACCTGACCCTGTCGTCGCAACCCGGTCTCGTGGTCTCCGTGACCGCGCGCACCGGCGGCGCGGTGGCCGGCGCGGTCGTCACCGCCACGCCGGCCATGCACGACGTGAGCCTGCCGGCCGCGCTGCAGACGCTCGCCGAGCGCTCCGCGGTCACCGATTCGGCCGGGCAGGCGGTGCTGTACGGCATCGACGCCGGGCCCTACCGCGTGCGCGTCGAAGCACCGCAGCGCGCGGTGGCCGAGAAGCAACACCTGCACCCCGAGAATCCCCCGCGCGCGCCGCACCTCGCCTTCGTGCTGGACGGCGGGCACACGCTGCGCGGCCGGGTGACGGTCGCCGGCGCCGCCGACCTCGGGCGGACGATCGTGCGCGCCGAGCCCGTCGACGGCGGCCCGGCGCTCGAGGACCTCGCCCGCCCGACGGGCGAGTTCCGCCTCGCCGGCGCGCAGCAGGGCCGCTACCGCGTGACGGTCGAGTCGGTCCGCTTCGGCAGCGGCCAGGGCGAGGTCGAAGTCCCCGGCGCCGCGCTCACCATCCAGCTCGACCCGGGCCGGACCCTGCGCGGCTTCGTGCGCGCGCGCCGCTCCGGCCGCGCGGTCGCCGGCGCCCTCGTCGTCGCCGAGCCCGAGGACGGCTGGCCGCTCATCCGCGCCGGAGAGCCGGTGCGCCCGAGCGCACGGACCGGCGCCGACGGCGATTTCGCCATCGCCGGCCTGCCGGCAGGAAGATTCACCTTGCGGGTCTCGTCGGACGCCTTCGTGTCCTCCCGCTTCGGTCCGTTCGCCGCCGACGCCGGGCCGGTCGAGTTGCTGCTCGATGCCGGCGTGGCGGTGCACGGCACGCTGCACCACGGCGGCACTCCCGTCGCGGGGGCGCACATCGAGGCGGTCGCGTGCCGCGGCGAAGGAACCGCTTTCGCGCTGTGGCGGGCCTCCCACGGCGAGCGTCGGCAGACGACCTCCGGTCCCGACGGCGCGTTCGACCTGGCCGGCCTGCCGGTCGAAGGCCAGCGCCTGATCGTCGTCGCCGAGGGTTGCGCGCAGTGGCTTTCACCGCCGCTGTCGGGCAGCGAGGGCGATCGTCTCGACCTGGGCACGATCCAGCTCGTGCCCGAAGCGATCCTCGAAGGCCGCGCGCCGCCGCACGCGCGTGTCTGCCTCGACCACACCGGCCTCGCCGGCATCGCGTTCACCACCGAGGCCGACGGCGCCGGGCGCTACGCGTTTCGCGGCCTGCCGGCCGGCACCTACGAGTTGTCCTACCATTCTGCGGCGGGCCGCAAGGCCACGATCCAGCCCTCCAAGACGTCCGTCACGCTCGCCGTCGGCGAGCGACGCGACCTCTCGTCCGCGCATTGACCATGAACCCCACCCGACTGTTGCTCCTGATCGTCGTCCTGCTCGCCGTCGGCGGCGGAGCATGGATGCTCCTCAATTCCGACCACACCCCGAGCGCACCGATCGAGGAACCGGTCGCGACGACGACGACGGAGGACAAGCCGCCGGAGACGGGGGCGCTCAGCGCGCAGCACGGCGAGCAGACCGAGCAGGCGCCCGCGCCGGCGCGCTCCGAGGTCAAGGTCGATCGCTCCAAGCGCGAGAGCCAGTGGGGCTTCTTCGGCAAGGTCGTCGCGCCGACCGGGGTGCCGGTCAAGGACTGCAAGGTGTTCCTCGTCGAGAGCGCGCAGGGCACCGAACTGTTCCGCTTCATGCAGCTCGCCCAGCGTGGCGTGACCCTGCCGCCGGTCGCGAGCGGAGCGACCGACGAGCAAGGTCAGTTCCGGCTGGGCGTCGAGACGTTCGATCCCAACAAGGCGTTCGAAGTGCGCGTGGTGTCGAACGACTACGCCGACAAGGCGCAGGGCGGACTGCGCCTGACGACGGACGGCTGGGTCGACGCCGGCGTCCTCCAGCTCGAGCCGGGCATCACCGTGTCGGGACAGGTCACCGTCGCCGGCAGCGCGGGCATGCCGATCGCAGACGCCGAGGTCAGCATCAAGAGCAACCTGCCGTTCGAAGTCAGCGTCGTGCCCGGCCGCGAACGCGGCATCGTCGTCCGGACCGACGCGAGCGGCTTCTACCGCGCGACCAACGTGCCGCCGGGTGTGCACACCCTGTCGGCCGTCGCGCCGAACTACGCCCGCCTCACCATCCCGAACGTCACCGTCAATCCGCAGAGCCCGGTCACCCAGAACTTCGAGCTGAGCCCCGGGCTGTCGATCCAGGGGCGGGTCATCGACGGCACCGGCCAGGGCGTCGCGCGCGCCCGGGTGGTCGCGGTCGCGATGAGCAGCAAGACGCCGGTCACCGGCGACACCTTCACCGACGAGAACGGCGGGTTCGAGATCCTCGGCCTGCTGGACGGCCCCTACCAGTTGACCGCCAAGGCCGAGGGCTTCGTCGACGCCAACGAGAAGCCGATCAGCGCCGGCACCAAGGACGTGCAGCTGGTCGTCGAGAAGCAGGGCGCCGTGCGCCTGACCGTGGTCGGCAAGAACGGCCAGCTCGTGCGCGAGTACCAGGTGACGGTGAAGAGCTACTTCGCCGGGCAACCCAACCCGCACGCCACCGGCGCGGAGGCCACGCCCAACATGTCGCCGCCGCCCGCGGCCGAGCCGTCGTACGGCAACACCGCGATCCCGGTGCAGCACGTGCGCAACCCCAAGGACGGCGTCGCGTTGATCGAGGGCATCGATCCGGGCACCTACGCCCTGCAGATCAACGCGCGCGGCTACGCGATGGCGTTCTCCGAGCCGTTCACCCTCGGACCGGACACCGAGCCGCCGCACCTGACCGTGCAGCTCAATGAGGGCGGCGTGATCGCCGGCGTCGTGGTCGACGCGAACGGCGCGCCGGTCGCCGGCGCCGCGGTCGAGACCCGGCCGAACGACCTCGACGACAACCCGTTCACGGTGATGTTCGCCGGGATGATCCCCTCCAAGGTCACCCGCGCGCAGGGGCAGACCGACGCGCAGGGACGCTTCGAGTTCAAGCTGCTGAACGCCGGCCGCTACCAGATCAAGGTCTCGCACCCCGAGTACGTCGAGACCTACTGCAAGGACCAGGAAGTCGTCGTCGGGCAGCGCATCGACATGCCGCCGATCGTCCTGCAGATGGGCAGCACGCTGAGCGGCGTGGTGCGCGTCGACGGCAAGCCGACCGGCCTGGTCAAGGTGACCGTCTCGTCGAAGTCCGATCCGAACGCGCCGTCCAACATGCCGCGCGCGGCCGGCTTCATGTGCGACGCATACACCGACAACGAAGGCCGCTACCGGATGAGCAAGCGTCTGCCCCCCGGCCTCTACGAGGTGATGGCCGCGCAGCAGAACCTCCCCAACCCGCTGTACCAGATCATCCAGTTCCAGCGGAGCAAGCAGGAGTTCAGCGCCGCCGGCCAGGCGCAGCTCGTCATCGACCTCAACCTCGAGGCCGTGAAGTAGGCGCGCGCGGCGGACGCGCGCGCTCCGCCGCCGGCGGCCGAAGGGCGCCGCCGCGAGAGCCTCCGGGCGTCGGGCACGCGGCGCGCCGACGAGGCGCGTCGGACTGCCCGGGCCGGCTGCTAGGCTTCGCCCATGGCGAAGCCCAAGCCCAGCTACTGGGACTACATCCGCGTCGAGGACCTGCTCGCGCTGCAGAGCGGGCTCGACGGCAGCGAGGACCGGCTCAGCGACGACGAGGTCCGCTTCATCGTCATCCATCAGATCGACGAGCTGTGGTTCAAGCTCGTGCTGCGCGAACTCACCCGCACGCGCGACCTGTTCCGCCGCGAGTACGTGCCGGAGACCGGGCTCGCCGCGGCCGCCGCGTCGCTGCGGCGGGTGGCGATGATCTTCGGCCTCGCCACGGACCACTTCGCGCTGATGGAGACCATGCGCACGACCGCGTACCTCGCGTTCCGCGACAAGCTGTCGCCGGCGAGCGGCTTCCAGTCGGCGCAGATGCGCGAGATCGAGGTCCTGCTCGGCCTCGAGGCCGGCGAGCGCCTGGCGTTCGGGCACGAAGCGAGCTTCCTCGACGCGCTGCGCGGTCCCGACGGTACGCCGTCGCCCGCCGAGCAGCGTGTCCGACGGCGGATGGCCGACCGGCCGA
>DATGPD010000619.1:0-7553 GCA_035305285.1 Planctomycetota bacterium | reverse complement strand
CCGGGGCGATGTCTCGGGTTCCGGTTCGCCCGCAGACGCCCCCGCGGCCGCCGGATCCTGCGGCGGCTCCTCCAGGGCGCGGAGCATCGCGTCGACCGCGGGGTAGATCGCGGCGGCGGAGGTACCGAGCAGGCTGTGGGTCTGCTCGCGGGTGAGCGCGTTGTCGAGGTCGCCGTCGCCGGCCTCGGGGAACAGCACGGGCTCCTCGCGGGTGCCGAACGCGAGCGGCGGCAGGTCGGCGCGCGAGGCCTCGGCGACCTTCTCCAGCAGGGTGCGGACGTTGCCGCCGCGGAGCTGCAGCAGGAGCCAGGGCCGCTCGTCGAGGCGCCGCGCGAACAGCTCGTGCAGGGCGAGCACGTGCCGGCACGGCGACTCCGCCAGCCCGCAGGTGCACGCGTGGCTGATGCGACGCGACTCCGGCAGCGCCGACTCGCCGCCGATGCGCGCCACGAGGCGGTCGAAGGCGAGCGGCACGCGGCCCTCCTGCAGCGCCTCCAGCATCTTGGCCGAGCGGCGCAGCACCGGCACGAGCTGGTCCCAGATCCTCGTCGGCAGCGGCGGCACGCGGATGCTGACCTCGTGGATCGAGCCCATCGCGCCCTCGAACTCGGCGGTGATCGCACCGACGACGATGCGGACCATCGGCTGACGGATGGAAGGCAGCGTCTGCAGCGCCATCTGCAGGCGCTTCTCGTCGATGCCGCGCGTGACCTCGCGGCGCCAGCGGTCGCCCAGGGACGTCGCGCGCGGCTCGTTCATGCCAGGGCTTCCGCGCGGTCGAGGGTGAGCAGCTTGTGCAGTTCCTCGTTGGACAGCTCGGTGAGCCACGCCTCGCCCGCACCGAGCAGGTCACCGGCCACCTGGCGCTTGCGGTCCAGCATCGTCTGGATGCGCTCCTCCAGCGTGCCGACGCAGACGAACTTGTGCACGAACACGTTGCGCTGCTGGCCGATGCGGAACGCGCGGTCGGTCGCCTGGTCCTCGACCGCCGGGTTCCACCAGCGGTCATAGTGGAACACGCGATTGGCCGCGGTCAGGTTGAGCCCCGTGCCGCCCGCCTTGAGCGACAGCACGAACACGCGCGGCCCGTCCTCGCCGCCTTCCTGGAACTCGGCGACCATCTGCTCGCGCTCCTTCTGCGGCACGCCGCCGTGCAGGAACAGCACCTTGCTCGGCAGGACCGCCTCGAGGTGGGTGCGCAGGAGCACGCCCATCTCCTTGAACTGGGTGAACACCAGGCAGCGATCGCCCTCCTCGATCGCCTCGAGCAGCATCTCCGTCAGCAGGTCGAGCTTGCCCGAGCGGCCCGGCAAGGCCGAACCGTCGCCAAGGTAGTGGGCGGGGTGGTTGCAGACCTGCTTGAGGCGCAGCAGGGTCGTCAGGATCGCGCCGCGGCGTTGCATGCCTTCGACCCGCTCCAGCTCCTCCAGCCCGCGCCGCACGATGCCCTCGTACAGGGCCGCCTGCTCGCGCGTCAGGGTGGCGTTGACGACCTGTTCCGACTTCTCCGGGAGGTCGTTGACGATCTCCGGGTCGGTCTTGAGCCGGCGGAGCACGAAGGGCCGCACCAGGCGCGCGAGCATGCTCATCTGGCTCCGGCTGCGCTGCTTGATGATCGGGTGCTCCAGGGTCTGCACGAACTGCGTGCGCGTGCCGAGCAGGCCCTCGTTGAGGATGTCCATGATCGACCACAGGTCGAGCGGTCGGTTCTCCAGCGGCGTGCCGGTCAGCGCCAGACGGAACCCGCCGCGCAGCGCGCGCGCGGCCTTCGACTGCCGCGTCGTCGGATTCTTCACGTTCTGCGCCTCGTCGAGGATCACGCCCTGGTACTCGGGGGCCAGGAGCAGCTCGTGGTCGCGCTGCAGGAGGTTGTAGCTGGTGAGCACGACGTCGTGCTCGGCGAGCGCCTTGGCGTACTCCTCGGCGGTCGCCGCGCGCGTCTTGCCGTGGTGCAGGTAGACGCGCAGCGTCGGCGCGAACCGCTGCACCTCGCGCCGCCAGTTGCCGAGCACGCTCACCGGGCAGACCACCAGCACCGCACCCCGCTGGCGGCGCTCGTCGGAACGCCAGTCCAGGATCAGCGCGATCGCCTGCACCGTCTTGCCGAGCCCCATGTCGTCGGCGAGGCAGGCGCCGAAGCCCTGGTCGGCGAGGTAGTAGGCCCAGCTGTGGCCGCGCGTCTGGTAGGGGCGCAGCTCGCCGTGGAAGTCCGCGGGCTTGGGGCGCATCTCGATGGTGCGTGCCCGCTCCAGGTTCTCGATCAGCGCCTCCAGCCGCGGCGTCGCGCCGACCGACTCGAGCGCGAGGCCGTGCAGGTGGGTGGCCCCGCCGAGGCGCAGGCGGAGCGCCTCGAAGAAGCTGATCTTGCGGCCCTCGATGCCCTCCCTGCGCTTGAACCTCTGCAGCGCCTCGCGGTCCTTCGGCGCGAGGAGCACGGGACGGCCGCCGATGACGACGATCGGCGCGGTCGACTCGACCAGCGCTTCGAACTCGGCCTTGCTCAGCTCGCGGTCGCCGAGGGCCACGTTCCACTGGAACTCGAACCACGGCCGGTCGCCGTCGCCCGGCGTCTCGACCAGGTTGACGCGCGCGGCGATCCGCTGCGCCGCCTCGTTGCCCGGGACGCGGACCACGAACCCTTCCGACTCCAGCAGCGGCAGGTGGTCGAGCACGCTGTCCAGCTCGCCGCGGTTCAGCGACGCATGCCCGTCGAGCATGTTCATCGCCCGGCGGATGACCCCGATCCGCGCCGCGACGTTCTCCAGCCGGACGCGCAGCCGGCGCAGCGCCTCGCGGTCGTGCATGTCGGGGAACAGACGCGAGCGCTCGCGCTCGGCGAGCTGCTCCAGGGTCAACTCGACGGCCACGTCGGGCGCGGCGCGGAAGGTCAGCGAAATCGCGTACGGCACGCCTTCCTCCAGCTCGCGCTCGGGCACGTGGATCGCGAGCACGGGGCAGAGGTCGTGGTGCCAGAAGTCGCGCGGCAACGGCTCCGGCACCGCATGCGGATCGCGCGGCGTGTAGTTGGGCGCGAGCACGTCGAGCGCGTGGCCCACGAAGCTGACCGCGAGGTTGCGGTAGGTCACCGCGTAGACCGGCTCCTCGTGCGCCGGCGGGCGCGCGGTCTGCAGGCACTCCGGCGAGAGCTGCGCCACCGCGCGCGCCGCCGCGATCGTCGGCGGCCGCCAGATCGGCACGAAGCGCAGGAGCTTGTGGTCGGGGCGCGCGGCAACGAAGTCCCCGGCGCGCAGCATCACCAGCACGAGCCGGGAGGCCGCGCCGAGGAACCGGATGCCGGCGGGGCTCTCCGGGCCGGCACAGCGCGCGAGGTAGGGGACCGCCGTCGCGAGCGGCAGCGCGATCCCGCGGATGCGCCACAGCGCCGGGACGACGCGCTCGGCGGCGTCGCCTTCGGCGCGGGCGTGCGGCCCGCTGACCGGCCGGAGCGCCGACTCCTCGGTCGGCAGGAGCATCTCGAACTCGCGCTCCTCCGCCGAGCCGCGCAGCTCCTCCGGCAGCGCGGCGGCGACCGCCTCGCAGCCGGCCTCGTCGTAGAACACGATGCGCGCGTCCGCCGGATAGCGCGCGTGCAGGTAGGCGGCGTCCACGAGAGGCGTGTTACGGGTCCGCGCCGCTCGCGGCGCGGGAGGTCCGCTCAGTGGTCGCCCTTCAGCGAACTCGGGTAGGTGCCCGGCATGACGGGCGCCGGTTGCGTCAGCGTCTGATCGACGTCGCCGCGCGTGACGTGGTCCGAGATCGTGAACAGGAAGAGCAGCGCCAGGAAGACGAACGACCCCAGGATGAACAGGGTGTTCACCGCCGTGTCGTGCTTCAGGTGCATGAACCAGGTCATCACCAGGCTCATCTTGACCAGCGCGATCAACATCGCGACGAGCAGGTTTGCGCTGCCGAAGTCGACGCGCGACACCGCGACGGTGATCACGGTCAGGAAGAGCAGCGCGATCAGGACGCGCACGAGGGTGCCCGCCGAGGACACGTGCGCGACGTGCATCCCTTCGACGTGCTCGGCGTGCGAGGAAGCGTGAGCCGACATCAGGGCACCAGGTAGAGCAGGGGGAACAGGAAGATCCAGATGATGTCCACGATGTGCCAGTACAAGCCGACCAGATCGATCGGCAGGTAGTGGCCGCTGTGGTAGCGGCCCTTCGCGACGCCGACCGCGTACCAGCTGATCACGATCATCCCGATCAACACGTGCAGACCGTGGATCCCGGTCATCGTGAAGTAGATCGAGAAGAACATGCTCGGGTGCGGCACGGTCGCGAGCAGCGCGGCCTCCTCGCCGTGCGGGTGGAACCAGGCGGTCGGCAGCGTGCCGTGCTCGATCTTGGCCGAGTACTCGAAGTACTTGACGACCATGAACACGGCGCCGCAGGCCACCGTGATCATCAGCCAGTTGAAGCACGCCTTGCGCTGGCTCAGCTGCGCGGCACGCACGGCCATCGCCATCGTCCACGAGCTGAGCAGGAGCACGCAGGTGTTCAGCGCGCCGAGCTTCCAGCTCAGCAGGCTGCCGCAGACCGCGAAGGTCTCCGGGTAGATGCCGTGGTAATAGATGTACGCGGCGAACAGCCCGCCGAAGAGGAGGATCTCGGTCGCGAGGAACAGCCAGAACCCGAGCTTGCCGGACTGGAACTCCTGCTCCCACGTCTTGAAGTGGTGCGCGACGTGGTGCGGGACGAATCCCGGGGGGGTCGGCGTCGCGTGCCCGTGCGCGTGGTCGTGCGCCTCGGCGTGCACTTCTGCGGATGCGGTCTGGCTCATGCCCTGTAACCCTCGGCCTGGCTCGGCACGCTGTAGTCGTAGACCTCGCGCGTCACGATCGGATCCTTGTCGAAGTTGTAGAGCGGGGGCGGCGACGACGACGCCCACTCGAGGGTGACGGCGCCCCACTGGTTGGCCTTCGCCTTCTCGCCCGCGATCAGCGAGTGGACGAAGTAGACGATCATCAGCGCGACTCCGCTGGCCAGGATGTAGGCGCCGACCGTGGAGGCGCGGTGCAGCTCGGTCCACTTCTCCAGGTAGGTCGCGTAGCGGCGCGGCATGCCCTCGCTGCCCATGATGAACTGCGGCAGGAACGTCGCGTTGAAGCCGATGAACACCAGGACCGCGGCCACCTTGGCCCACTTCTCGGAGTACATCCGACCGGTGAACTTGGGCCACCAGTGGTGCAGGCCGGCGAAGAACGCCACCGCGGTCGAGCCCATCATCACGTAGTGGAAGTGCGCGACGACGTAGTAGGTGTCGTGCAGGTGGATGTTGAGCGACAGCGAGGCGAGGAAGATGCCGGTCAGGCCGCCGATCGCGAAGATGATGAGGAACGCGATCGCGTAGAGCATCGGCGCGCTGAGCGCGATCGAGCCCTTCCAGATGGTCGCCACCCAGTTGAACTCCTTGATCGCGGAGGGGATGCCCACGAAGAAGGTGAGGAACGAGAACGCCATCATCGCGAACTCGGACTCACCGCTGGTGAACATGTGGTGGCCCCACACCAGGAAGCTGATGATCGCGATCGCCAGCGAGCTGAACGCGATCATGCGGTAGCCGAACACCGGCTTGCGGGCGTGCACCGAGATCACCTCGCTGATCACGCCCATCGCCGGCAGGATCATGATGTAGACCGCCGGGTGGCTGTAGAACCAGAAGAAGTGCTGGAACAGGATCGGGTCGCCGCCGAACTCGGGCAGGAAGACGCCGATCTGGTAGAGCCGCTCGAACACGAGCAGCAGCAGGGTGATGCCGAGCACCGGCGTGGCGAGCACCTGCAGCAGCGCGGTGGCGTACACCGCCCACACGAACAGCGGCATGCGGAACCACGTCATCCCCGGTGCGCGCATCTTGTGCACCGTGACGATGAAGTTGAGCCCGGTGAAGATCGAGCTGAACCCGAGGATGAACACCCCGAGGCCGACGGCGATCACCGGGGTCGCGCTCTGCGCGCTGTACGGGGTGTAGAAGGTCCAGCCGGTGTCCACGCCGCCGGCGACCAGCGACACGATGATGAACACCGTGCCGACGAGCCACAGGTAGAAGCTCGCGAGGTTCAGGCGCGGCAGGGCCACGTCCGGCGCGCCCAGCATCCCGGGCAGCGCCATGTTGCCGAGCGCCGCGGGGATCGCCGGGATGATGAACACGAACACCATGAACACGCCGTGCAGCGTGAACACCTGGTTGTACGTGGCCGGATCGAACAGCGCCCCCGTGTGGTTCCACAGGTGCGTGCGCACGAGGAGCGCGAACAACCCGCCGACCAGGAACGCGAGCGACGTACCGATGAGGTACATCATCCCGATCCGCTTGTGGTCGAGGGTCGCGGCCCAGGACCAGAACCCGGACTTGATGTTCAGGTAGTTGGTCTCGCTGGGCGTCGGGGCGTCGACTGCGGTGGCGGTCATGGTGCGGGCCTCACTTCAGCGTCTTCACGTATTCCATGATCATCCGCGCCTCCTCCTCGGTGATCGCCTGCGGCGGCATCTGGCCGCGCGCGTAGCCCTTCACCGTCTTGGCGAGCGGATCGAGGACCGACTCCAGGAAGTAGGGCTCGTCGACCGTCACCTTGGTTCCGTCGATGAGCTCCTCCTCGCGGCCCCACAGGCCGACGAAGCTCGGGCACGGCTGGTTGACCGCGGCCGAGGTCGTCGAGTGGCAGGCGTTGCAGCCCTTCGCGGTGTAGAGGATCTTGCCGTTCTCGTGCGCCGGGAGGTTCGGATCGACGCCGATCTGGTACTTGCGCGCACGCATGCCCGCCTCGAACTCCTCGGGCGGGACGACGTGCACCTCACCGATCATGAACGAGTGCCGCTCGCCGCAGTACTCGGTGCAGAAGAACGGGAAGGTGCCGAGCTGGGTGGCGGTGAACCACACCATCTGCAGGCGGCCGGGCAGCACGTCGCGCTTGGCGCGCATCGCCGGGAAGAACAGACTGTGCAGGACGTCCTCCGACGACGTGATGAACTTCACCGGCCGGCCGAGCGGCACGTAGATCTCGTTGGTCAGCGGGGCGGTGTGGTTCGGGTGGGTGATCGACCACGACCACTTGCGCGCGCGCACCTGGTAGGTCAGCGCGTCGGGCGGCGCCACGGTCATGTCGAGGCTGCCCTTCCAACCCCACGCGAAGATCACCATCACGATGATCAGCGGGATCACCGTCCAGGTCACCTCGAGCGTCGTGTTGTGGGTCTCGTTGCTCGCCGCGGGCTGGTCCTCGGTCTTCCGGTGCCACTTGAAGAGCGAGTAGACGAGGATCCCCGTGATCAGGACGAAGAAGAACAACGAGATCCAGAACGTGAACTGGTACAGCCCGTCGACATCGCCCGCGAAGGTCGAGACCTGCGGCGGCATGCCCCAGTTCGTGTCGGGCAGCGTCGACCTCGGCTGCGGCTGGTCTTGCGGAAACAGGATCACGGAGTCACCTCGCGCGGGTGGAGGGCGGCGGCATCCGCGCGGCGCTGCTTGCCGGTGCGCCGCTCGTACCGCCACATGGCGAAGAGGAGTAGGGAGAGGCCGATGAGGGTGGCGATGCCGCCGACCTG
>DATGPD010000618.1:0-2191 GCA_035305285.1 Planctomycetota bacterium | reverse complement strand
ATCGTCGGGACGGTGTTCCACCTGCCGGTGCTCGCGGCTGCCTTGCCCGGCGCGGTGGCGATCAAGTTCAACGCCGCCGTGGGCCTCGTCGTCGCCGCCGCGGGGCTTCTGCTCCTCGCGTTCCGGCGCAAGCGCGCGGCGAACGCCGCGTTCGTCGCGGTCCTCGCGCTCGGCGTCGTGCACCTGGCGCAGGACGCGTTCGGGCTCGACCTGGGCATCGACGAGCTCGTGGTCTCCGATCCGCCCGGCTCGCCCGGGACCGCGAAGCCCGGACGGATGTCTCCGGTCGACGCCGTCTCCTTCGTGCTCACCGGGGCCGCCGGCCTGCTGATCGGCCGCCAGGCGCGCTCGGCGGTGCTCATCGGACAGGCGCTGTGCGTGGCGCTGTTCGCGATCGCGCTGCACATCCTGTTCGGCTACGCGTGCAACATCGCCGAGGTCTACAGCTCGGGCCCGTTCACCGCGACCGCGCTGAACACCGCGGCTGCGTTCGGCACGCTCGCGCCGGCGCTGGTGTTCGCCGACACGCGCCACGGGCTCGGCGCCGTGCTCGCCGCGGACTCGGTCGAAGGCGCGCAGCTGCGCCGCGTGCTGCCGATCGCGGTCATCGTGCCGCTGCTGTTCGACTTCCTCGCCGTGCAGGGCATGAACGCCGGCCTCTACGAAGCGCGCGGCGCGATCGCGCTCGTGCTCACCGGCGGCGCGATGCTCGCGCTGGCGATCGTCGGCCTGACGATCCGCACGATGCAGCGGATCGACGCGCAGCGCCGCGCCGCCTTGGAGGAGACCGCCGCGTCCGCGGACCTGTTCCGCTCGACCTTCGAGCAGGCGTTCATCGGCATGGCCAACATCGACCTGCACGGGCGGTGGTTGCTGGTGAACGACCGGCTGTGCCACGCACTCGGCCGCGGCCGGGACCGGTTGATCGGACAGAACGCGCTCGACCTGCTGAGTCCCGGACAGGCGCGCCGGGTGCGTGCCCGCGCCCGCCGCTTGATGCGCGGAAGCGACGGGTCGCTGCGCGGCGAATTTCCGCTCGATCTGCCGAACCGCGGCCGCCGGTGGTTCGACGTCCGGCTCACGCTGCATCGCGACCGGGCGCAGCGCCCGCTGCACTTCCTGTTCATCGCGATGGACGTGACCGACCGCAAGCAGGCGATGGAGCAGCTGCGGATCTCGGCGCGCATCCTCGACTCGGTCGCCTGCGGCGTCGTGGTGACCGACGCCCGCATGCCCGGCGAACCGATCACCTACGTCAACGAGGAGTTCGTCCGCATCACCGGCTACACCGCCGAGGAGGTGCTCGGCCGCGGCTTCCCGTCGCTCAGCGAAGGCCAGCTGGAGCGGAGCGAGCTCGACGAGCTGCGCCGCGCCTTCCGGTCGAGCCAGCCGTGCGTCATCGAGATCTGCCAGCAGCGCAAGGACGGCACGCCGTTCTGGAACCGGATGATGGTGTCGCCGGTGCGCGACGCGGCGGGCGTGCTCACCCACCGGGTCGGCATCCTGCTCGACGTCACCGCCGCGCGCAAGGCAGCGCAGGAGCGTGACGAGCTGCTCGCCAGTGCGGTCGCGGCGCGCTCCGCCGCCGAGGTCGCGATGCGCGCGCGCGACGCGCTGCTCGCCGTCGTGTCGCACGAGCTGCGCGGGCCGCTCAACACGATCCGCCTGTGGGCCTCGGTCCTGCTCACCGAAGAGCCGAAGGTCGACACCGTCACCCGCGCGGCGCGGCACATCGACAGTGCGGTGGACGTCCAGAGCCGCCTGATCGCGGATCTGATCGACGTCTCCCGCATCGCGTCCGGCAGGCTGGAGATCCAGCGCGAGCCGCAGGAAGTCGGATCACTCGTCGCCGAGGCGGTCGAGGCCGCGCTGCCGAGCGCGCGGCAGGCCGCGGTCGACGTCCGCTTCCAGGGCGCCGACGGCGCCGTGTTCGCCTCGGTCGACCGTGCGCGCCTCGACCAGGTCCTGAAGAACCTGCTCGGCAACGCGATCAAGTTCACCCCGCCGGGCGGGCACGTGAGCGTGCGGGTCATCACCGACGACGAGCACATGCACGTCCATGTCGAGGACGACGGGCGCGGGATCGATCCCACGGATCTGCCGCTGGTGTTCCAACCGTTCTGGCAGGCCGACAGCCGGGACACCCGCCTGCGCGGCGGCATGGGGCTCGGCCTGCACATCGTGAAGTACA
>DATGPD010000617.1:0-5634 GCA_035305285.1 Planctomycetota bacterium | reverse complement strand
GCGCGATCGACCGGTTCGTGGCGGAGAGCTGGCGGAAGTACGACATCGGTGCGATCCTGCGCGAGCGCTGGCCACGGCTGCGCGACAAGCTCGCCGGCAAGCTGCACGTCTGGATCGGCACCGAGGACACGTTCCGCCTCGAAGGTGCGGTGCGGCTGCTGCGCGACGACCTCGCGCGGCTCGGCAGCGACGCCGATATCCTGCTCGTCGAGGGCCGCGACCACGGCTCGCTGTCCGCGCCGCACCCCGAGCTGTGGCCGGACGGCATGCTCGCGCGCATCCACCGCGAGATGCGCGCCTCGTTCGACAAGGCCTCCGCGGTGGTCAGCCGGTGAGCGCGCCCGCGAGCCGGCGATCACCCTGGTTCCGCCGCCACCCGCGCGCGGCGCTGGCCCTCGGCATCGTGGGCGCGACCCTGGTGCTCGATTTCGCGACCGCGACGGCGCTGCGCTCCGCCGGCCTCGTCGACTTCGACCGGCCGGACGCGCACTACCGCATGAGCCATCCGGTCTACTCGCACGGCCTGCGGCCGAACGTCGACTGCACCGCGCAGTGGGGCGCGGCGCGCTACCCGATGCGGACCGACTCGCTCGGCTGCCGTGACTTCGCGCCGCGCCGGCTCGCGCCCGTGCCGTCCGGCCCCCGCGTGCTGCTGATCGGCGACTCGTTCGGCGAAGGCGTCGGCGTCGCCTACGAGGACTGCTTCGCCGGCATCCTCACGCAGCGCTTCGCGGCACGTGGGATCGAGGTCGTCAACGCCTCGGCTGCGAGTTACTCACCCTGGGTCTACGACGCGAAGGTCCGCTACCTCGTCGAGCACGAAGGGCTGGTCTTCGACCACCTCGTCGTGTGCATCGACGCATCCGACATCGACGACGAAGTGCGCCGGCTCGGCGCCGGGCCGGACGCAACCGCGCCGCGGCAGAACCCGGTCGTGGCGTTGTGGCGTGCCTACGTGCGCGACCACTCGCTCCTGTTCGGCTCGGCCGCCGTGGTGAGCCGGTGGCTGCGCGGGCGCGCCGACCAGCGGCGCGCGTCCGACTGGCGGGCCGCGCTCGACCACCCGCGCTGCCGCTGGGCGATCGACGACGAGGTGTTCGCGCGCGAGGGCGCACGCGGCGCCGAGGCGGCGCGCCAGGCAATGGACCGCCTCGTCGAGTTCGTGCGCGCGCGCGGGATCCCGATGACCGTGGTCCTCTACCCGTGGCCCGACTTCGTCGCGCGCCGCGACGGCGGCCGGTACGTCGCGATGTGGCGGCAGTGGTGCGCCGACCGCGAGGTGCCGCTGATCGACTGTTGCCCGCGCTTCTTCGCCGCGGGCGACACGCCGGAGGCCGTGATCCGGCGGGCCTTCATCCCGGGCGACGTGCACCTCACGCGCGCCGGCAACGACCTGGTCGCCGAGTGCATCGAAGCCGGGCTGCCGGCAGAGATCCCCGCGCTGCCGCGCTGACCTGGGGGCGACGGACCGGCTGTCGCGCGGCGCCCCCGGTCGAGGTCCCGCTTGCAAGTTCCCTCGTCACCGACCGCAGCGCGTACGGCCCGCACGCCGCGCCACGCGGCGTGCCGCGGGTCGCCCCTGCCGCCCCGGACTCCCGGGCGTCGCGACCTCAGCCGCCACCGACCACGGGCAGCTCGGCCATCTTCTTGTAGGCCCCGATCACGCCCCCGCGCGGGATGCGCATCAAGTGGACGCGCACCATCGAGCCGACCTCGGTGCCCAGCTCGACGCCCAGGCTGTGGACGGTGAGGACCGGCATCACGTAGTCCCGGTCGTTGGGTTCGATCAGCCGGAACCAGACCTCGGTCGTGTCCCCGATGTCCGCGCCGTCGAACTGCAGTTCGTACCCCGTGGTCGGCGCGGTGAGCGAGATGCCGACGGAGTAGATGGGCGGGATGCCGTCGGTCGAGACCAGCTCGGCACGGAACGTCGCGGTGATCAGGTCCGGGAACGCGTCCAGCAGCGCGATGAAGTTGGAGTCGCGCAGCCTCATGTCCTCGACGTGCACCGCTTCGGCCCAGAACTCGGAGAGCGCGCGCGGCACGAACAGCTCGCGCACCTCTCCCGCGCCACACTTGCCCAGCGGCAGGATGGCGAGCGGAGAAACGTCCAGTTCGATCTCGCCGATCCGAATCGGGGGGATCCCCACGGGATGGCCGAGCACGAGGTAGACGAAGCCGGCTACCTCGGTGTGGACGCGCAAGCTCTGCGAGAGCGGGTCGGCGCTCAGCCGGATGGTCTTGTCCTGCGCAGCAACCGCGCTGGAAGCTAAGGAGATCAGGAGCAGGCTCCCGATCGCGCGGCGAAGGTATCTCATGACTGTTTCCTGGCGGTAGGAGGGCCGCGCGCCGCCGGAGCGACGGTGCTCGGCCCCGACAAAGGAAGAACGTCCCATGGCGTGCGCGCTTTCCGTTTCCGACGGGCTCACGGGATCGCCGGGACGCGCAGGGAACTCGTGAACCCGCCGAGGTCTGCGGCGACCGCGGCGGGATCCTCCCAGTGCGGGCTGTGGCCGTTGCCGGGGTGGATGCGCAACGCGGCTCCGGGATGAGCGCGCGCAGCCGCTCCTGGTCGGCGCGGTCGGCATACCCGTCGCGGTCGCCCCACAGGAGGAGCGTCGGCGCGACGACGGCGCCACGCGGCGGTGCCGCGAACGCGAGCATGGTCGACCGTCGCGCGCCACAACCGTACCGGCTCCTTGCAGCTCTCGCCGACCAGCGTCGCGAAGAACGACGCCGGCACCGGGTGCGCGAGCGTTGCTCTGCTGGAAGGTCGCGACGAACTCCCGGTCGACCGGGTCGGTGAGGGCTCCGACCGACGCGCGCAGCTCGCCGGCGATGGGCTTCGACGCGGCGTCGGGGAACGCGCCGATCAGCGCGAGGCCGAGGACGCGCTCGGGCGCGAGCTGCGCGGCACGCAGCGCGACCATGGCACCCATCGAGTGGCCGACGAACGGCGCGCTGCCCCCGAGCGACTCGGCGAAGGCAAGCGCGTCCTCGGCATCGCGTCGATGGACGTGTCCTGCGGCGAGTCGGCGTCCGCGCGACCGCGCTGGGTCAGCGCCCCGGCGCGCAGCCACGCGGCCGGCCGGGCAAGGAGATGTCGCGGGGATGGCCGTTCATCGCGGGTCGTCCATGAGCTCCCGTCCTCGCGCCAGGGCGCGACGCCAGGTGCCATCCCCGGCCGGCACCGCGCGGCTATTCGAAGTACTCCGGGAAGCGGCGCAGGATCGCCACCGCCTGGGTGCGACCGTCCGCCGCCACGTCCGGGTTGCCGGCACGCATCGCGTCGATCCGCGGCAGCAGCACCGTCAGGTACGAGTGCAGCGCCTCGTGCGCCGGACCCTCCATCGTGCAACCGGCGAACAAGGCGTTCAGGTGGCCCTGCAGGCGCTCGGCCAGGACCGCGGTCGCGATCCCCTCGGTCTCCGCGCGTTGGACCTCTTCGAGCATCGCTGCGAACGTGCGGCGCGTGTGCTCGTCCGCGCGCCAGCGCGCGCCGTGGTCGAGCGGCACGGCAGCGAGCGGGTCGGGGGCCTTCGGCTCGGGCGAGCACGCCGAACCGAGCAAGGCTGCAGCGAACAGGAGCGAAAGCGTGCGCACGCGGCTGCAACGTCCGCCGCCGCGAGCGGCTTTCCGCGCGGTGGCTTCAGCCGCCGTGCTGGCGGACCACGACGAGCAGCATGCCGTCGCGCGATTCGCACGCGATGTCCGCCCGCGTGAGGTCGCAGGGCAGACGCACGGCACGCTCGAACCGGCTGTAGGCGATCTCCAGCGACCAGGCCCGCATGCCGGTGGTGCAGCGGTCGCGACGCACGCCGGAGACCACGAGGCTGCTGCCCTCGACCCGGACCTCGACGTCGTCGAGCGCGACACCGGCGAGGTCGAACTTGCAGAGCCAGCCGGCGTCGACGCGGTACACGTCGACGGGCGGCTCGAAACAGGTCCGTGCACCGTAGGCGGACGGCGCGCGTTTCCGAAGGGGCGGGTCGAACGAATCCATCCGTGCGCGGCGCAGCATACCGCGCCGACCCGCTCAGGCCTGCCCTTCGGCAGCGCCCGACGCGTGGATGCGCGCCGCGCGCCCCGTGCCGGCCGTAGACGCGGACGCGGCGGCCGGCGCCCGCCGCCCGTCGCGCGGAGTGCTGATCGCCGCCAGCGTCGCCGCGACCTCGTTGCTCGACAGGCGCGCACGGGCCGGACCGTCGACCGCGCTGCGCGCGATGTCGTTGAGCGAGAGGATCCCGACGAGGACCCCGTCCTGGTCGACGACCGGAAGGCGGCGGACCTGCGCCTTCTGCATCTTCTGCTCGGCGCTCGCAAGGTCTTCGTCGACCCGGCAGGAGACCACGTTCTTCGCCATCACCGACTGCACCGGGATCGCGGACGGTGGCTTGCCCTGGGTGTAGGTCGCCATGCAGATGTCGCGGTCGGTCACCATGCCCACGACCCGGCGGGCGTCGTCGACGACCGGCACGACGCCGCAGTCACATTCCCACATGAGGCGCGCCGGCTCGGCGAGCGTGTGGTGCGGCTGGCAGGTCTGGACCTCCTTCGTCATCAGTTCTTGCACTCTCATGGCTACTCCTCCGGTGGGGTGGGGGGGGGAAAAGGAACGCGCGGTCACCAACGCTGTTCGTCGGGCGACCTTTGCATCCTCGTGCACGCGGCGTGGAAAGCGGGCGCCACGCCGCCGGGCACGGCTGCAAAGGCGCCCTCCGGAAGAGCCGTCAAGCAAAACGCGCGCCGCTGCGCGCGCGATGGTCACACGACGGGGGCGGCGGGGTCCCGCCCGCCGACGAGACCCCGTGGCGTCACTCGGTCGCGGTCGCCGCCGCCGGCGGCGATTCGCCGCGCTCGCGCGACCCGCTGCCGGCCTCGCCGGCTCCAGCACCGATCCCCGGGATCGCCACGGACAGCACGTCCGTCACCCGATCCACCCACACGATCTCCAGGTCGGCGCGCACGTCGGGCGGGATCTCGCCGACGTCGCGCTGGTTCTGCCGCGGCAGGATGACGGTCCGCATGCCGGCGCGATGCGCGGCCAGGACCTTCTCCTTGATGCCGCCGACCGGCAGGACGAGGCCGCTCAGCGTGATCTCGCCGGTCATCGCGACGTCGTCGCGCACGCGCTGGTGCGAGAACAGCGACGCGAGCGCGGTGGCCATCGCGATGCCCGCCGAGGGTCCGTCCTTGGGCGTCGCGCCCGCGGGCACGTGCACGTGGACGCCCTGCGCGAGCGCGCCCGCGTCCAGACCGAGGGTCGCGGCGTGGCTGCGCAGCCAGCTCAAGGCGGCGCGCGCCGACTCCTGCATCACCGCGCCGAGCTGTCCGGTGAGCTGCAGCTCGCGGCTGCGCGGCAGCAGCACCGCCTCGATGTAGAGCACCGCGCCGCCCGCCTCGGTCCAGGCGAGCCCGGCGGCGACCCCGGGTTCCAGGTCGGTGCGGCGCTCCTCCTCGGCGAAGCGCTCCGGCCCGAGCAGGTCCTCCAGCGCGTCGGCGGTGGCGACGACGCGTTCCGCGGTCCCGGCGGCGATACGCGCCGCCGCCTTGCGCGCGAGCGCGGCGAGCACGCGTTCGAGCTGGCGCACACCCGCCGCGCGCGTGTGGCGGCGGATGATCCGACGCAGGGCG
>DATGPD010000616.1:0-3109 GCA_035305285.1 Planctomycetota bacterium | reverse complement strand
GACCCGCGCGCTCGGCGAGTCCTGCAGCGGGATCCAGCTCCGCGTCAGGATCGCCTGGCCCTGCGTGTAGAGGAACGGCGCGGCGCGGTCGTGGGTCTGCTCGGGGGTCAACCACTGCAGGGCGGCGGCATCCGGCGCGGTGCGGTAGGCGATCGACACGATGTCGGCGCCCGCGGGCAGGCGGATGGTGAGCGCCTGCCCGAGGTGCGGCACCGGCGGACCGAGGTCGAACGACGTGCGCCGACCGGACGCCGAGTCGAAGCGGCGTCCGACGGTGACCTCCTCGATCGTCAGGCCCGCGGTGTCGACCACGAGCGGAGCGTCCGGGTCGCCGCGCTCCACGGTGAGCAGCGCGCGGCCGGAGATCTCCCTGCGCGCGAAGTCGAGGTCGAGGTCGAGGTCGACGTGCGTCACGCGCGCTCTGTCCGGCGCGGCGTGGCTGTGCGGGTCAGGCCGCACGGCGGGCCGGCTCGCGCACGCCGCGAGCAGGAGCAGCCCCGCACCGGGGCCGGAGAGGCGCGAGGGGAAGGTGGATCGACGGGACACGGTGTTCGCTTCCGGAGCCTGCGCACCGTCCGGGATGCGGCGGCCGTTTGCAACCGGCCGCGCGCTGCCGGCAGGTGGGCGCCGCGCGCGCTTACCTGCGCGCGGTGTTGCCGCGGTGGGGGCCACGGCATAATCGCCGCCCCTTCCGATGGCCGAGTCGATCCAGATCACCCTTCCCGACGGCGCCGTGCGCGAGCTTCCGGCCGGCACGACCGGGCTGCAGCTCGCCGAGTCGATCAGCAAGAAGCTCGCGAAGAACGCGGTCGCGATCCGGGTCGACGGCCAGGTGCAGAGCCTGCAGCTCCCGCTGCCGTCCAACGCCAGGGTCGAGATCATCACCCGTGACCAGCCCGAGGGGCTGGAGGTGATCCGGCACTCGGCGGCGCACGTGCTGGCCGACGCGGTCAAGCGCCTGCGGCCCAAGGCCAAGCTGTGGAAGGGGCCGGCGATCGACGATCCGCGCTACGGCTTCTACTACGACATCGACCTGGGCGACGAGCCGTTGAGCCAGGACGACCTGCCGGAGCTGGAGAAGCTCATGGCGCAGATCGTGGCCGAGGACCACGAGTTCGTGCTGCACAGCCTGCCGCGCGACGAGGCGCGCCGGCTCATGGTCGAGCACGGCGAGGACTACAAGGTCGCGACGATCGACAAGATCCCGCCGGGCGAGCCGATCACGTTCTACCAGAGCGGCAAGTTCGTCGACCTGTGCCGCGGCCCGCACGTGCCGTCGACCGGCCGCATCGGCCAGGGGTTCGCCGTGCTCGCGCTCGCCGGCGCGTACTTCGGCGACGACGCGCACAACAAGATGCTGACCCGCATCTACGGTCACGCGTTCGCCGACAAGGCGGCGATGGACGCGCACCGCCGCAACCTGGAAGAGGCGGCCAAGCGCGACCACCGGCGCGTGGGGCGGGACCTCGACCTGTACTCGACCCTCGGCGACCTCGGTGCCGGCCTGGTGCTGTGGCACCCCAAAGGCGGCTTCGTGCGGCACAAGATCGAGGAGTTCTGGCGCAACGAGCACCTTGCCGGCGGCTACGACATCGTGTACTCGCCGCACGTCGCGCGCAGCACGCTGTGGCAGACCAGCGGGCACCTCGACTTCTACAAAGACAGCATGTACTCGCCGCTCGACATCGACGGCATGGAGTACGTGCTGAAGCCGATGAACTGCCCGTTCCACATCCAGATCTACAAGAGCAAGCGGCGCTCGTACCGCGAGCTGCCGTTCCGCTGGGCGGAGCTGGGCACCGTCTACCGCTACGAGAACGCCGGCGCACTGCACGGCCTGCTGCGCGTGCGCGGCTTCACCCAGGACGACGCGCACCTGTTCCTGCGTCCCGACCAGCTCGAGGAGGAAATCGAGCGCGTGGTGCGCTTCGTGCTGCACGTCCTGTCGGCGTTCGGCTTCACCGAGTACGAGATCCACCTCGCCACCCGGCCGGAGAAGTACGTCGGCACCGACGCGATGTGGGACGCCGCGACCGCGGCGCTGCGCAACACGCTGGAGAAGCTCGGCCTGCCGTTCGCGGTCGACGAGGGCGGCGGTGCGTTCTACGGTCCGAAGATCGACGTCAAGATCAAGGACTGCCTCGGCCGCGCCTGGCAGTGCTCGACCGTGCAGGCCGACTTCAACCTGCCCGAGCGGTTCGACATGACCTACGTCGACAAGGACGGGTCGTTCGTCCGCCCGGTGATGGTGCACCGCGCCCTGCTGGGCTCGATGGAGCGGTTCTTCGGCGTGCTCATCGAGCACTACGGCGGCGCGTTCCCCTGCTGGCTCGCCCCGGTCCAGGTCGCCGTCCTCGCAGTCGGCGAGCGCCACGCGGCGCGTGCCGAGGAGCTGGCCCAGGCGATGCGTGCGCAGGGCGTGCGCGCCCAGGCGGACGTCGGGCCGGAGAAGATCGGCAACAAGATCCGCCACCACCTGTACGAGGAGAAGGTCCCGTACATCGGGGTGGTCGGCGACAAGGAGGTCGAAAGCGGCGGGATCAGCCTGCGCCACCGCCAGGACGGCGACCTCGGAGCGCTGTCGCTCGAGCAGGCGGTCGAGGCGATCGCCGCCAAGACGGCGGCGCGCCGTTGACCGTGCGGCACGCCGACCGCGGCGGGGCTCCGGTATGGCGGGTGCGGCGTGAGCCGGCACGCCGCTCGTGTCCGGACAACGGTCCGCGCGCAGGGCGGCGCGGTGAGCTTTTCCCGCCGCCTGCTACACTGCCGCCCTCCTCTCTCCAGATCTCTCTGGCGGCCGCGCGGCGCGCACGGGGCGCGCCGGTGCCGCACCGGACCCGGGACGAAAGGAAGACGACACCAGCATGACTTTGAGGACACATGGCGCGCGATAGCGGACCGCGTACGCGTTCCGCGCCGAGCGGGCCGCGAGTGAACAACCAGATCCGCATCAAACAAGTCCGTGTGATCGGCGCTGACGGTGCGCAGCTCGGTGTGCTCGACACCGCGGTGGCACTGCAGATGGCCAACGAGGCCGGACTCGACCTGGTGGAGATCGCGCCGAACCAGCGCCCGCCGGTCTGCCGGATCATGGACTTCGGCAAGTACA
>DATGPD010000615.1:0-2104 GCA_035305285.1 Planctomycetota bacterium | reverse complement strand
CTACAACGCCCTGCGCCGACCCCGCGACAAAACAAAGCCACTGTAGGAGCCTGCCTGCAGGCGATTGATACGGAGGGCACTTGGCCAGGCGCAGGCGGGATCTCAACAAGCCGCCGCGCGGAGGCCTGGAACCGGGTCCGGTGACTCCGTCTCGCCGCCGGGCAGGCAGTCCGAAGCCTGCTCCGCCACCGCCCGCCCGACGACAAGCGACTCGGCGAGCTCCGGTTGCATCTCGCGAAAGCACGCGTCCGCCTCGACGCCGAGCCCGTCGAGCACCTTCGTGAAGAACGCGCGTGCGGCCGCGGCGGCGACGATGTCGAAGATCTCGTCGTCAGCGAGGCCGTGTGCCTTCAACTCGTCGACGTCCCTCGCGGTGACCTGCGATGCATCGGTCGCCACCTTTCGCGCGAACGACACGATCGCCAGTTCCTCCTCCGACAAGATGCCGTCCGCAGCACCCTCGGCAATGGCGCGCACCGTGTCCGCGTCGACGATTCCCGCCAGCTTCCCGCCATGGGCGAGCGCGCAGTAGCTGTTGCGCAGCGCCAGCGAGGCGGCGACGGTCACGAGCTCGAAGCGCCGCGCCGACATCGGGCGCTTGATCGCCGCGAGGAGCCGGCCCCAGCGCTCCATCACCTCGGGCCGGTGAGAAAAGACGCCGGCATAGTTGGGCACGTACCCGTAAGCGGCCTGCTGCCGGGCGTACATCGCCAGCACCTCGCCGCGCGCCTCGCCGGCGGCAACGGTGTCAATGAACGCCATGGTGCACCTTGCGGGCGAGTTGGTAGTGAGAAATCTGCACTTCCTCGCCCAGGTCCGCGTAGTCGCCGGCGGCGCGCAGGCTGCGGAACTCTCCCCAGTTGATGCTCCGATAGCGCGGCGGATGCACGTCGTCGATGGTGCTCGGCAGCGGCGCGTAGTTGGCCTGGTACGCCGGGTTGAAGAAGAACGGCGCCGAGTAGCGCGGCGCGTCCACGCTCGCCAGCACGCGGTGAAGCGACGCCTTATAGCGGTCGTTGGACCAGACCTGGACGATGTCGCCGATGTTGATCACCAGCGCATCGGCGCGCGGCTCGACGAGATGCCAGCCGCCGTGCCGGTAGACCTCGAGCCCGGGCTTGTCGTCCTGCAGCAGCACGGTCAGCGCGCCGGCATCGGTGTGATGGTTGATGCCGAGCTGCCCAACCAGCGCCGCGAGCGGTCCGGCCGAACTGTCCCGCGCGCCCTGCACGGGGTAGTAGTTCAGGCGCAGGAAGCTGGTATGGTCGGGCCGAAAGGACCGCGCCAGGTACCCCGGCGCCATGCCGAGGTTCGACGAGATCGCCGCAAGCAGGGCGAACGACAGCTTCTCGCAGCTGCCGTAGAAGGCGCGGATCGCCTCCGGGAAGCCGGGCAGGTCGCGCGGCCACTGGGGCTGGATGCGGTCGCCGTCTCCCGGGCCGTAGTCGTAGATCTCCTTGAGGTCGACAATATTCTTGGTCAGTTCGCGGTCGTAGAACCCCCACGGGTTCTCGGCGCTGCGCGCGATGGCCCGCTTTTCGTCCGCGGGCAGGGCGAAGAACCCGTGCATCGCGTCGTACAGGGCGCCGGTGATCTCCTCGGGCACGCCGTGGTTGACCACCTGGAAGAACCCCCAGTCGCGGCAGGCGTCGTCGAGGGCGCTTAACGTGGCATCGCTCCACAGGTTGCGGATGTCGATGACCGGTATGGACTGTTGCGTCATGGCCGCGACCCCTTACGCCGAGGCGCGCGAATGGACCCAGGACGGCAGCAGCGAGCGCGCGTCGAGGCCGGGGTCGGGGCGGTAATCGATGCCGTGCTTCTCGCAGCGCGCGACGAGCGACCCGTCGGCGTACGCGTCGAACGTCTCGCTGCAGCCGCCGACGAGTTCACCGCCGACGAACACCTGGGGTATCGTGCGCGTGCCGACGCGGCGGGCGAGGGCGTTGCGCACGCTGCCGCCGAAGTCGTTCTCCTGCATCGCCGCCGAGTCGAGGTCGACGCTGCGAAAGGCGACCCCTAGCCGCGTGAACAGCTTTCGGATGGACCAGGAGAACTCGCACCATTCGAGCGCAAACAGCACCACCGGTTCGTCCGCGACGAC
>DATGPD010000614.1:0-5233 GCA_035305285.1 Planctomycetota bacterium | reverse complement strand
ACCTGCCCGGTGACGTAGGCGGCGGCATCGGAAGCGAGGAAGCGTACCATGGTCGCGACGTCCTCCGGTCGGCCGAAGCGGCCGAGCGCGATGCGCTTCTGCATCGCCGTCTTCAGCTCCTCCGGAAGGTCGGCGGTCATGTCGGTCGTCACGAAGCCCGGTGCCACCAGATTGACGGTCACACCGCGGCTGCCGAGCTCCTGCGCCAGCGACTTGGTGAGGCCGACGAGGCCGGCCTTGCTCGCCGCGTAGTTCGCCTGCCCGGCGTTGCCGGTCGAGCCGACGATCGAACCGATGTTGATGATGCGACCGCTGCCCGACTTCATCAGCGGGCGCGCGAACGCCCGACACACGAGGAACGTGCCGCGCAGGTTGACGCCGAGCACGTGATCGAAGTCGGCCTCGGACATCCGCAGGAACACGCCGTCCTTGGTGACGCCGGCGTTGTTGACCAGCACGTCGATCCGGCCGGCGTCGTCGAGCACCGCCTTGGCGAGTGCTTCGACGTCGCTCGCCTTGGCGACGTCGGCGACGAGAGGGACGGCTTCGCCGCCGGCGGCGCGGCACGCCTCGACCGTCGCGTCGCAGCCGCCCGCGCGGGTCGACGCACAGAACACGCGCGCGCCCGCCGCGGCCAGCTCGACCGCGATCGCGCGGCCGATCCCGCGGGACGCCCCGGTCACCAGGGCGACGCGACCGTGCAGCGAGAAGGCGTCGCTCATCACCAGCGCAGCAGGACGTGTCCCCAGGCCATGCCGGCGCCGAAGGCGACCATGCACACGATCTTGTCCTTCACCACCCGGCCCTGTTCGACCGCCTCGGTGAGCGCGATCGGCACCGACGCCGCCGAGGTGTTGCCGTAGCGGTCGATGTTGACGAAGAACCGGCTGGTCGGCAGTCCGACGCGTTCGGCGGCCGCCTCGATGATGCGCTGGTTGACCTGGTGCGGGATCACCAGGCCGAGCTGGTCGTAACCGTACGGGCGCATCGACTGCTCGACGAGGTCGGCGAAGACCTTCACCGCGAAGCGGAAGACCTTCACGCCGCCCATCTTCATGTAGTGCTGACCCTGCTCGATCGTCTCGCGCGACGCCGGCTTGCGGCTCCCGCCCGCCGGCACGCACAGCACGTCTTCCTGGCCGCCCTCCATGCCGATGCTGCCGCCGAGGTACTCGCCGCGTCCGGCACGCTCCAGCGGTGACAGGATCACCGCGCCCGCGCCGTCGCCGAACAGGACGCAGGTGTTGCGGTCCTTGTAGTCGAGGATCCGGCTCAGCACCTCGGCACCGATGACGAGCACGTTGCGCGCCGCGCCGGTGGCGACGAACTGCGCGCCGACCTGCATGCCGTAGAGGAACCCGCTGCACGCCGCCGATATGTCGAACCCGCCGGCGTTCACCGCGCCGATGTCCGCGCCGATCCGGCACGCGGTCGCCGGGAACGGCTGGTCGCCGGTCACCGTGCAGCACAGTACGAGGTCGATGTCCTTGCCGGTGAGACGGGCATCCTCCAGCGCGGCGCGCGCGGCGCGCACGCCGACGGTGCTGCACGACTCGTCGGCCGCCGCAATCCGGCGTTCCGAGATGCCGGTGCGCTGGACGATCCACTCGTCCGAGGTATCGACCATCGCCTCGAGGTCGCGGTTGGTGAGCCGTCGCTCAGGCACGTACTTGCCGACTCCGGCGATGCCGACGGGTTGGATCTTGGTCATGGCGGCGCGTGGACTCAGGATGCCGCCGCGGCGCGTGCCGCAGTGACGATGTGATGATTCACCTCGGCCCCGGCGGCGCGCAACGCGAACCGGATCGCGTTGCAGATCGCCTCCGGCCCGGAGCGGCCGTGACAGATGGTCACGCCGCCGTCGACGCCGAGCAACTGGGCGCCGCCGTACTCCGAGTAGTCGACCCGCTGCTTCAGCTTCTGCAGCACCTGCCGCCCGTCGATACCGGCCTCGCGCATGAATGACGCGGTCGTGCGCAGCAGGTACTCGGCGCAGCCTTCGCTGACCTTCAGCAGCACGTTGCCGGTGAAGCCGTCACACACGACGACGTCACACCGGCCGGCGAACACGTCGACGCCCTCGACGTTGCCGACGAAGTTGATCGGCGCCTCCCGCAGGAGCAGCGCGGCCTCCTTGGTCAGTGGGTTGCCCTTGGTGTCCTCGGTGCCGATGTTCAGCAGGCCGACGCGCGGCCGGTCGTTGCCGAGCGTGCCGCGGTAGTACGCGGAACCCATGATCGCGTACTGCAGGAGGTCGACCGCCTTGGGCTGGGGGTTCGCGCCGACGTCGACGACGACGAACGGCACGCCGCCCTCGCCGGTGATCGCGACCGCGATGCCCGGACGGCGGATGCCTTCGAGCCGCGGCAGGCCGACGCTCGCCGCGGCGACGACCACGCCGGTCGACCCGGCGCTGATGAATCCGGCGGCGCGCCGCTCGGCGACCGCGCGGATGCCGAGCGAGATGCTGTTGTTCGGCTTGCGCCGCATCGCGTCGACCGGCGTGTCGTTGCAGGTCAGCACGTCGGGCGCATCGATGATCTCGCAACCGCTGAGCCCCAGGGCGGCGAGTTCGGGCGCGAGGACCTGCTGCGGGCCGGTCAGGAGCACCCGACGCTGATCGACCACGCCGCGTTCGACCGCGAGCTTGACGCCTTCCAGGTTCGCGCAGGGCGCGTGATCCCCGCCCATCGCGTCGAGGACGACCTTGATCACATCAGTTGGCTGAGCTGCAGGAGAGCCGTCGAGCGTACGACGCCCGGCAGGCCGCGGTCACGAAACGCCGACGACGAGCACCTGCCGGCCGCGGTAGTAACCGCACTGCGAACAGATCGTGTGCGGGCGGATGCTGGCGTTGCAGTTCTTGCAGCGCACCACCTGGTGCGGGACGAGCCGCTGGTTGGCGCGTCGTTGGTCGCGGCGGCCTTTGCTGTGGCGGCGCTTGGGATTGGCCATCGGAGTCTCTCTCTGGGAGGCGCGGCCGATGCTCGCAATGCTGGCAACGGCGCAAAACGCGGCGCGGCAGGATACGACCCGCGGGGGTCAAGTCAACGTCGTCCTGCGGCCGGCGCGCGATGCGCGTGCGGGGAAGCGCGGCCGGGCACGTCGGCCGCCGACGGCTACCGTACCCTGGGGAGAACCCCGAGGCGCCGCGCCGGAACCGGCGCGGCGGGCGGCTCGCCCCCGGGTGCTCCCCCACCGCCGGGCGGGCCCGATCGCGATCGACGCGCGACCGAAGCGCGCGCCGCGCGCCGGCTTCCGCAAGCGGCTGCGACGGCCGCCACCGACGCGCACGGGCGGGCGCCGCACTCGGACGGAAGGCGCGGGCCGGCGGCGCTCAGGACAGCGCGCGGCGGAGTGCGCTCTCGATCGCGGCCGCGGCCTGCGCCGTCTTGCTCTTGTCCTTGCCCTTGCCCTGCGCCATCTCCGGGCGCCCGCCGCCGCCGCCGCCGAGCACCGCGGTCGCCGCCTTCACCAGGTCGCCGGCGGCGACACGCGCGGTCAGCTCGGGGCTCACCGCCGCGCCGACGAGCACCTCGTCGCCGGACACCGCGAGCACGGCGCCGGCGAACGGCGCGAGCGCCTGGCGCACCCGGCCGAGCAGGTCCTGGACCTCCTTCATGGTCATCGGCGACGCGGGCTGGAACACGGCGACGTGCGCCGCGCCGACCTTCGCCGCCGCCGCGCGCATCTCGGCGCTCAGCTTGTCGAGGTCGGCGGCGGTCGCCTTCTCCAGCGCGCGGCGCAGCTGCTTGTTCTCCTCCAGCAGCGCGGCGACGCGCGCGACCACGTCGCCGGCCTGGGCCTTCACCTGCGCGGCGATCTGCGCGATCGTCGATCGGTCGCGCTGCGCGAGGCGCAGCGCCGCCATGCCGGTGACCGCTTCGATGCGTCGCGTGCCGGCGCTGATCGCCGCGTCGCTGACGATGCGGAACAACCCGATGTTGCCCGAGTTCGCGACGTGCGTGCCGCCGCACAGCTCACGCGAGTAGTCGCCGACCGACAGCGTGCGCACGACGTCGCCGTACTTCTCGCCGAACATCGCGATGAACCCGCTCTTGCGCGCCTGTTCGAGCGGCATCTCGACCGGCTCGGTCGGCAGCGCGCGGATCACGACCTGATTGACCTCGTCCTCGATGCGGAGGATCTGCTCCTCGGTGAGCTTCTCGCCGTGCGTGTAGTCGAAGCGCAGGCGCTCCGGCGCCACCTCCGAGCCCGCCTGGCTCACGTGGCTGCCGAGCACGCGCTTGAGCGCCGCGTGCAGCAGGTGCGTCGCGGTGTGGTTGCGTTCGGTGGCGCGGCGTGCCTCCTCGTCGACGCGCGCCTCGCACGCCTGCCCGACGCGGATCTCGCCCTCGACGATGGTCGCCTGGTGCAGCACGTAGCCCTCGAGGCCCACCGTGTTGCCGATCTCGGCGCGGCCGGTCTCGGTCGCGATCGTGCCGCGGTCACCGACCTGTCCGCCGCTCTGCGCGTAGAACGGGGTCGAGGCGAGCACGATGCGGATCTTCTGGCCGGCGGTGGCCACCTCGGTGCGCCTGTTGTCCGCGTCGATCAGCGCGAGCACCTCGCTCGGCTCGACCAGCCGTTCGTAGCCCACGAATCGTGACACCGGCACGCCCGCCTGGCGCAGGACGGCAGCCGCACTCTCGGCGAACACCGCGTCCACCGTCGCCATCGCCGCGCGCGCGCGCTTGCGCTGCGCCTCCATCGCCGCCTCGAACCCGAGCGCGTCGAACACGTAGCCGCGCTCGGCCATCACCGCGCGGGTGATGTCGACCGGGAAGCCGTAGGTGTCGTGCAGCTGGAAGGCGAACTCGCCCGAGCCCGGCAGAGGCGCGCCGCGCGGCGGCGGCGGCTGGTCGGCGAGGAACTGCTCGAGGCGCGCCATGCCCTGCCGGTAGACCGACACGAAGCTCTCTTCCTCGGCCTTGATCGCACTGCGGCACTGCGCCGCGTGCTCGCGCACCTCGGGGTACTCGTCGCCCATCACCTGGCCGACGATCGCGACCAGTTCGTGCAGGAAGGGCGTCCGGATGCCGAGGTCGTAGCCGTCGCGGATCGCGCGGCGCAGGATCTTGCGCACGACGTAGCCGCGCCCCTCGTTGCCGGGCAGAGCGCCGTCGGCGATGCAGAACGTGACCGCGCGCGCGTGGTCGGCGATCCGGCGCATGCGCACGTCATGCTTGGGGTCGGAGCCGTAGCGGATGCCCGCGCGCGCCGCGACGTGCTC
>DATGPD010000613.1:0-4791 GCA_035305285.1 Planctomycetota bacterium | reverse complement strand
CAGTCGATGCAGTTCGGCGCGTTGACCACCAGCTTGTCGCCCTGCCGCTCGTACACCCCGGCGGGGCACATCGCGGCGTACAGGTCGGCCACGTGCGGCGGGACGTCCTTGCCGACGATCAGGTGCGAGGGGATGTCGTCGCGCGTCGCGTTGCCGGACTTGTAGACCGCGTCGACCTTCGAGAAGGTCAGCTTGCCGTCGGGGACGAACGGCGCGGGCGAGTCGATGTCGCGCTCTTCCTCCGCGTCCTCGGTCGTGTGGATCTGCCCGCCGGGGAAGGCGCCGCCGGTCAAGGTCATCAGGCCGGCCTTCACGCCGCCGAGGTAAAACCCGCTCTTGAACGCGAGGCGCATGTTGCGCCGCTTGTAAAGGTCGCGGCCGATGTAGCTCGCGCGGACCGCGGCGTCGTAGCTCGACAGCGAACCACGCGACGTGTCGCCCTGCTGCAGCGCCTTCCAGATCGCGCGCGCCGCCTCGATCCCGCTCTTCATCGCGTAGTGGATGCCCTTGAGCGACGCGACGTCGACGAAGCCCGCGGCGTCGCCGCAGATCACCAGACCGTCGCCGACCCGGCGCTCGGGCAGCGCGTAGTAGCCGCCCTCGGGGATCGTCTTGGCGCCCCACTCGACCATCTCGCCGCCGGCCAGGTAGCGGCGGAAGAACGCGTGCTCCTTCATCCGCTGCAGGAGCACGTGCACGTCGGTGCGGTTGTCCGGCCAGTCCATGCCGACGACGAGGCCGATCGCCACGAGGTTGGGCTCCAGCGGGTAGAGGAAGCTGCCGCCGAACTGCCGCGTGTTCAGCGGCCAGCCCATGGTGTGGACGACGGCGTCCAGCGGCTCCTTCGTCTCCCAGATCTCCTTCACGCCGAGCGCGTAGATCTGCGGGTTGGGACTGGTGACGCCCTGCCAGCGCAGCCAGCTCTGGGCCAGCGGGCTGCGGGTGCCGTCGCACAGCGCGACGACCTGCCCGGTGAGGTCGGTCGGGGGGCTGTAGCTGCCGCTCGGGCTGCCGTCACGCTGCAGGCCGGCCGCGGTGGTGCGCACGCCGACGACCCGGTCGCCCGACGTCAGCAGCGCGTCGGCCGGATAACCGGTGAAGAGGTTCACCCCCTCGTCCTCGGCGCGCTTGCCGAGCCAGCGCACGATCTCGCAGATCGACGCGACGAACTTGCCACGGTTGTGCATCGGCGGCGGGGTGGGAATCCGCCACGCCTTGTTCGCGCTGAGTACGTAGACGCGTTCGGCGTCGACCGGACGGCGGAAGGGGAGGTCGCGGTCGCCGAGGTCGGGGAACAGCTCGCGGAACGGCGCCGGGTCGACGACCGCGCCGGAAAGGCTGTGCTGGCCCAGCTCCTCGGCCTTCTCCAGCACCGCGACCTCGACGTCCTTGCCGTCCGCCTTGGCGAGCCGTTTCAGCATCAACGCCAGCGCCAGCCCGGCCGGGCCGGCGCCGACGACCACCACGTCCATCGCGACCGCGTCCTCGCCGGGCGGCTCGGCGAGGAGGAACCGGTTCTGGGGCAGGGCGGCCTGGTAGTGGGCCGGGACGAAGCGTTGCGCCATGCGGGCACGTTACGGACCGGCACCGCTGCGGTCGAACGTCCGGCCGGCTACGCTCGCGCGCCGACGGCCATGCCGACCCTGCGCTACCACCGCGTCGACGTCTTCACCGACCGTCCGTTCGGCGGCAACCCCCTCGCCGTGTTCCCGCACGCCGACGAGGTCGACGCCGAGACCATGCAGGCGATCGCCCGGGAGATGAACCTGTCCGAGACGGTGTTCTGCCTGCGCCCGAGCGCGCCGGACGCCGAGGTGCGGATGCGGATCTTCACCGTCAACCGCGAGCTGCCGCTCGCCGGCCATCCGGTGGTCGGCGCGCACTTCGTGCTGGCCACGACCGGTCGCTACCAGCTCGCGCAGGGGCGCAACGTCGTGCGCGGCCAGCTCGAAGCGGGCGTCCTGCCGGTCGAGATCCTGGTCGAGGAGGGTGAGGTGCGCGAGGTCCTGATGACCCAGCGCTCGCCGTCGTTCGCCCCGGCGTTCAAGGACGTCGCCCTGGTGGGCGAGGCGCTCGGCCTCGAGGTGGACGACCTGTGCCCTGCCGACCTGCCGATCCGCCTGGTCGACACCGGCGTGCCCTGGCTGATCGTGCCGGTGCGCGACCTGCGCGCGCTGCGCCGCGTGACGCCGAACTTCCAGGCGTGCACGCTGCTCGCCGAGCGCGCCGGGTCCGAGACCTTCTACGCGTTCACCCAGGAGACCGAGGACCCGACCTGCGCGGTGCGCGCGCGGCACGTGTGGTTCGGCCGGGTGACGCCCGGCGAGGACCCGGTCACCGGTTCGGCCGCGGGCTGCCTCGGCGCCTACCTCGTGCACGAGAACGTGCTGCTCGCGGCGCCGACCGCCGAGGTGCGCATCGAGCAGGGCGTCGAGATCGGCCGCCCCGGCGTGGTCGACGCGTTCGTCGACGTCGAAGGCAAGCGGATCCAGCGCGTCCGGGTCGGCGGGCGCGCGGTGCACGTCGGGGACGGCGAGCTGCGCTGGTAGCCGGCGTGGTCACGCCGGTTCGGCGTACAGCTCGGCGATCTCCTCGCGTGCCGCCTGCAGGTCCTCGGGCGTCTTCACCGGCAGGAAACGGTTGTCCAGCCCGGTGCGCTTGACCTTGACGAACTGCGCGTCGAGGTGGCGGGTCAGCTCGCCGATCAGGCGTTCGATCTGCACGACGCGCGCGTTGCCGACCTTCTTCTCGACGTAGTGCCAGCCCAGGTCGAAGTCGCGGTCGAGCGCGGCGGCGTCGAAGTAGAACGTGTTCGTGTTGAACACGTCGACCATGTCGGCGTCGAAGTCCTCCGGGTAGCGGATCTGCTCGATGAGCTGCAGGCGGCCGTCGAGCACGAACGGCGAGCCGCCGACGTCGCCCGGCCACTTCGGCGCGACCTCGACGGTCATCGGCAGCCCGCTCTGCAGGTGCATGCCGATCAGCAGCGGACTGATCCGCGCGCCGAGGTTGTCGACGTTGGCGGCGAACAGCACGCGGCCGCCGCGCGCACGGAAGCGCTGCAGCACTTCGCTGGCGCGCAGGGCGGGCGCGAAGTCGCCGTGCCCGGTGGCGTACGGCGAGATGTGGCCGCCCTCGTCGTGGAAGACCTCGCCCTCCGGGGTCAGGCGCGCGGCGACGAACTGGTTGAAGTGGTGTACCTGGTCCGCGGCGAGGCCGAAGTTGTCGTGCGCGGCGAAGTGATCCTTGGTGGCGGCCTCGGTCGCGAAGCTGTTCATCACGAACAGGTCGATCCGCCCGCCGCAGCGCTGCTGCGTGCGCAGCACGTCGGCGGCGCGCAGGGCGAGGAACGACCGGCCGGGCAGGGCGTCGACGATGCCCTTGACCACGCCGCCGAAGCGGGTCGCCATGCCGCCGTTGAGGACGACGACGCCGACCTCCCCGCGCGCGATCGCCGCCTCGCCGAGACGCACGAGGTCGCGGTACTCGTTGCCGTTCTTGTCCGGCAGCGGGCGGATGGCGCCAGGGGGCGGCGGACGCAGCTCGCCGCGCACGACGTTGCTCGCACGCGACAGGCTTCCGTCGCGCACGCGGCTGCGCCAGCTCTGGAACAGCAGCTCGTCGAACCCGTAGCGGTGCAGGAAGCGCAGTTGTTCGGCAGTGAAGTCGGGCACGGGACGGCGCAGGGTAAGGCACGCGCCGGTCCGCCTCCACCGCGCGCATTTGCCGGGCCCCGGGTGCGCCGTAGATTGCGCGCGCCCGCCGTGGCCCACCGCAGCAGCGACCTCGACCTCGACGCACCGCTCGCGCGCCTGCGCGGCATCGGGCCGGCGAGCGCGGCGGCGCTGGAGGCCGCGGGGCTGAGCACGATCCGCGACCTGCTCGCGTGGTTCCCCGTGCGCCACGACGAGGTGGCGACCGTCTCCGGCCCGAGCGCGGCGCTCGTCGGGCAGCTCGTGCGCTTCCCGTGCCGCGTGCTCTCGACGAGCCTGCGCTTCCTGCCGCGCCGCCGCTCCATGGTGGCCGTGCGTGTCGCGGCGCATGACGGCGGCACGGCGGAGGTCGTGTTCTTCAACCAGCCGTACCGCAAGGATGCGTTCCCGCCGGGGTGCGAACGCGTCGCCGAGGGCATCCTCGTGCAGCACGGGCGGCGGTTCCTTCTGCGGCCCGGCGAGCTGCTCGACCCGGCGGCGCCCGCCGGCCCGGTACGCCTGCGGTATCCGACGGTGCCGGGGATCGCGCCGGCGCGCCTGCGCGCGTGGATCGCGCGCGCGCTCGCCGCGGTCGACCTGACGAGGTGGCCGCACGTCGCGCTGCCGGAGGGGCTCGCGACCGAGCCGCTCCTGCCGATGCGCGAGGCGGTGCGCGCGATGCACGCACCGGCGGACGCGGCGGAACACGAGCGCGCGCGCCGTACGCTCGCACTGCAGCAGGCGGTCGCGCTGTTCACCGTGCTGGAGGAGGCGCGCTGCGCGCGGTGTGCGGCGCGCGCGCCGGCAGTGGCGTTCACCGCGGCGCTGGAGGCGCGGCTGCGCGCGCGCATCCCGCTGCAGTGGACCGCCGACCAGGCGGCGGCGCTCGAGCGGATCCGCGCCGCGCTGTCGCGCCCGACTCCGATGGGGATGCTCCTGCAGGGCGACGTCGGCACCGGCAAGACGGCGGTGGCCGTGTGGGCCGCGCTCGCCGCGGTCGCCTCGGGCCTGCAGGTCGCCTTCCTCGCGCCCACCGAGCTGCTCGCCGAGCAGCACTTCGCCAAGGTGTCGCAGTGGCTCGCCGGCAGTCGCGTGCGCG
>DATGPD010000612.1:0-3650 GCA_035305285.1 Planctomycetota bacterium | reverse complement strand
GATCGTCGCCAAGTTCCTGAAGACGATCCTCGACCACCACCGCACGATCTTCGCGGGCGGCACGGCGTACAACCTCGACGTCGAGGGGCGCGCCGACAAGATCCTGGAGTGCACGAACCCCAACATCCCGGCGACCGGGTCGATGGCGTTCCTGCACTTCGACCAGTTCCTGATCGTCAGCAACTCGGGGCCGCTGATCCGCAGCATGATCGCCGCGCGCGACGGGCGCACCGCGTCCGTGCTCGGCCGGCGCGAGCTGCGCACGAGCCTCGACGAGCTGGCGTCGGCGATCAACGGCTTCGTGTACGTGCAGGGCCCCGAGCTGGAGCGCGTGCTCGTCGCGATGGACGACTACGTCGAGAAGAGCACCGCGGTGGTCGACACGGTGTTCAAGACCGAGCGCCGCGCCGAGGCCGAGCGCAACGTGCTGCGCGCCAAGTACGCGCAGTACGGCTCCAAGGCGGCGATCCCGTCGGCGAAGGCCCCCGAGTTCGAGGCGGACGTGCAGGCCGAGCTGGCCGCGATGTGGGCCAAGGAGAGCAGCAAGTACACGGCCGCCGACCGCGCCACGATCGCGGAGTCGATCGGGTGGTGCCGCACGTTCTCCTCGATCTACCTGCAGGTGGTGCTCGATCCGCAGAGCATCCAGCTGCAAGGGCGCGCGCTGTTCGACTGGCGCTGAGCGCGGCGAAAGCGCGGCGGCCGTGCCGGCGGGACCGGCGAGGAGGAGCGATCTCGTCCCGGGGCAACCTGTGGCGCGTCCGACGCCCGTTTCGCGCCGCGCGCAACGCGCGTTGCCGCGGACGCAGCGTGCGGAGGGACGGCTTGAAACCCGCCTTCCCGCGGCTACTCTTCGCCGCCCCCTCGAATCCGCGCCCAGGTGGCGGAATTGGCAGACGCGCTAGCTTGAGGGGCTAGTTCCCGCAAGGGAGTGCAGGTTCAAGTCCTGTCCTGGGCACCAGCGCGGGGCGGCGGCGCGTGCGTCCGCCGCCCCGCTCCCCCGGGACACGCGTCGCACGCGGACCGGACCGCGCCATGAGACGGCGAACGCAGGGCGGCCATGCCGACCGCGATTGCGCGCGGCGGCCGCCACTCGACGCGTCTGGCGCCGGCGTTACGGCGGCACGAGCGGTCTGGCCACTCGACCGGAGGGTGGCTTCGCGCCAACATGGGCGGTCGCGCCGCGCGCTCGGGAGTGCGCGGGCCCCTCGCAACCACAAAGGAGTCCCATGCAACGCTTCCTCTCCGTGGCGGTGGCGTCGTTGTCCGCCGCCCTGGCCGCTCAGTCGTCCGTGACGATCACCGACGGCAACGCGAGCTTCTCCTACACCAGCTACGCGCCCGCGCCGTCGAACACGGGCGGCTTCGCCAACTTCACGGTCGGCGGTACCGATCACCTCTACCAGAGCTGGTGGTGCTACGCCGTGCAAGGTGACACGGTCGGCAGTGCGTTCAACACGTCGAACGGGCAGATGACGGTCCTCACGTCGGCCGACAACCGGAGCGTCACTCTGCAGTGGATCGACGTCGACGCCCGCGGCTTCTCCGCGCTGCTGACGAACACCGTGTACTCGACCGGTGCCACCTCCGCCGTCTCGGCGCAGTCGTTGACCATCGTCAACAACGGCGCGAGCCCGCTGGCCATCCAGATCTACAAGTACATCGACCTGGACGTGGCCGCCACCACGGCGAACATGGCGACCCAGGCGCCGACCTGGCCGGCAGGTAACCACATGATCCAGGACAGTCTGGGTACGCAGGCCTGGGCGATGGCGGACGGCTTTTCCAACTTCGAGGTCGCGACGTATCCCAATGTGCGCAGCAGGATCTTCTCCGGAGTCGGCGGCCAGCCGTTCGTGCCAGGGAACATCGGGCTGCCGTTCGGGACGGCGGATTACACGAGCTGCTTCTACTGGGTCGCGACGATTCCGCCGAACAGCGCGCAGACCTTCCGCGCCATGATCGCGATCGGGCACGAGCCGGCGTCGCAGCGCATCGCCGACGCGACGACGTACTGCGTAGGCAAGGCGGGCACCAACGGCGTGCCGGTCTGGGTGCGCAACGCGCCGTTCATCGGCGCCACCGTGCCGCTTCGCGTCGACAACGGGTTCACCGGCTCGGCGCCGATCGTGTTCCTCGGCGTGACCCAGACGGCCACGCCGGTCAACCCGTTCGGCACGCTGTGCACCGTACCCGTGACCACGTTCACGATGCCGCCGTTCGATGCGGCGCGGACGTCGACCCTCCCGATCCCGATCCCGAACCAGCCGTCGTTCGGCGGGGTGTCGCTCTACCTGCAGGCGGTGTTCGCCGATCCGGGGGCCGCGGCGTCGGTCGCGCACACCGACGGCCTGACCTGGACCTTCGGCAGCTTCGCCAACTGAGGCCGCGGCGCGGGCGGCGCGCGCGGTAGCGTGGCGCGCCGCCCATGACCCGCCTCCGCCTCGCGAGCCTCAACCTGCAGAACCTCCAGCTCCCGCTGGAGCCGATGCACCCCCGGATGAAGCCGTACTCGCACGCCGAGTACGACAAGAAGCTCGCCTGGCTCGCCGAGACCGTCCAGCGCCTCGACGCGGACGTGCTCGCCCTGCAGGAGGTCTGGGCGCCGCGCGCGCTGCGCGACCTGTTCGCGCGCGCCGGCCTGCGCGACGACTACACCCTGCTGACCCGCGGGCCGGCGGAGGGGCCGGGCAACGAGCTGTCGGTGGCGCTCGCGATCCGCAAGGGCTGCATCGCGGGCGCGCACCAGTGGGTGTCCGACTTCCCGCGCGAGGTCGTGCTGCGCAAGCGACCACAGCGCCCGCCTGCACCGGAATACGCGATGCACCTCGCGATCGAGCGGTTCTCGCGTCCGCTCCTGCGCTGCGAGGTGCGCCCGCCGCAAGGCGATCCGCTCCTCGTGTTCGTCGTGCACCTCAAGTCGCGCATGCCGATGGAACTCGACGGCGAGGAGGCGAACCAGGGCGCGATCGCGCGCCACGCGCGCACCCTCGGCCGCGTGCTGTCGACTGTGCGCCGCACCGCGGAGGCGGGCGCGTTGCGGGTCATGCTGGAGCAGGCGACCATGGCGGCGGCGCGGCCGCTGGTCGTGATGGGGGACATCAACGACTCGCTCGGCAGCGCCGTGCACGCGCTCCTCACCGGCGATCCGGCGTGGCTGCCGGACGCGCGCGTGCCCCCGAGCACGCGGCCGGAAGCAAACCTCTACCCGGTGAGCGCGTTCGTCGACGCGCGCGGTCCCGCGGCGCTGCGGCCGACGTACGTGTTCGACGGCCGCTACGACGTGCTCGACCACATCTTCGTCTCGGCGCACTTCCACCCGCACGCGCGTTGCCGGCAGTGGGGCTTCCGCGACCTGCGCGTGCTCGGCGACCACCTCGACGAGCGCGGCAGCGAGGAGGCGGCAAGGGTGTACTCCGACCACGGCGCGCTCGCGGCGACCTTCGCCTGGGATCCCGCCTGAGGATCCGGGGCGCGGTCCGCGCGCAGCGTTGCCCTCGCGTCGGTCTGGGTGACGGTCGTGCCGCACATCGCGAGGCCCTGCCAGTGCAGGGTCGGTCCGACGAGTGCGGGTTTGCCCTGGCACCGGGATGACCAGCGAGTGCGGTCCGCGGCCCGCGGGATGCGAAGCGAGCCCGGCACGGGAGGAG
>DATGPD010000611.1:0-3208 GCA_035305285.1 Planctomycetota bacterium | reverse complement strand
GCGCGCAGCGCGGCGCTCGTCTCTTTGCCGCACGTATCCACCGCGATGGCGAGCGAAGCGCAGGAAGGCAGCGAGACGACGGGCGACCCTGTGGCCGTGCTCGAAGTCGCTCCTTCCGGGCGCGCGAAGTGTCGCGGCTGTGCCCGGCTGATCGCCAAGGGCGAGGTGCGCCTGAGCGAACGCCTGGCGAACCCGTTCGCCGACGATCGTCCCCTGGTGCTGCTGTTGCACGCGGCGTGCGCGGCGTGCAAGCGGCCCGAAGCGATGCTGGCCGCGCTGCGCGCGTGGCCCGCGGAGTTGCCGGAGCGCGCGGTCTGGACGGCACTCGCCGAGATCGGGGTGGTGCATCGGCGGCTGCCGCGGATCGACGGCGCCGAGCGCGCGCCGAGCGGCCGCGCGACGTGCCGCGCCTGCCGCACCAGCATCGCGCAGGGGGCGTGGCGCATCCGGCTCGCGATCTTCGCCGAGACGCGCTTCGAGCCGGCGGGCTCCATCCATGCAGGGTGCGCGGCGGCCTACTTCGGCACCGCGGACGTCCTCGAACGGACCGTGATCTTCGCGCCGGAACTCACCGCGGAGGAGCGCGGCGACTTGGCGCGTGCGCTCGGCTGAGCGCCGCGGTCCCGCTTTTGCATTGCCGCGGGACCATCCCCCGTGCGCCGACCCCATGACCACGCACCCGCGCCGCCCGCGCGGCGCCGCTCGCGCCGGCGCCGCGTGCTGGTCGTCCTCGCGGTCCTCGTCGTCGCCGGGGTCGCGCTCCGTCTCGCGCTGCCGAACATCGTGCGCTTCTACGTGCAGCGCGCGCTCGACCGAAACCACGAGTACTCCGGGCTGATCGGCACGATCCACGTGAGCTTGTGGCGCGGGGCGTACGCGATCGAGGACATACGCCTGCTGAAGGCCACCGGCAGCGTGCCCGTGCCGTTCTTCGCCGCGCGTCGCGTCGACCTCGCGATCGAGTGGCCCGCGCTCCTGCACGGCAAGGTCGTCGGGCGGATGCGCATCGAGCAGCCCGAGATCAACTTCGTCGACGCCGAGAGCCCGAGCGACGCGCAGACCGGCGCCGGCGGCCCATGGATGCAGGTCATCAAGGACCTGTTCCCCTTCGCGATCAACAGCGCCGAGGTGCGCAACGGCAAGATCGCGTTCCGCGCGTTCCACACCGATCCACCGGTCGACGTCTACCTGAGCGATGTCGCCGCCACGATCGAGAACCTGAGCAACGTGCGCGACGAAGTCACGCCGCTGTTCGCGGTCGTGCGCGCGGACGGGTTGGCGATGGACGACGCTCGGCTCGAGTACGAGATGCAGCTCGACCCGCTCGCATACCGCCCGACGTTCCGGTTCGCGCTGCGCCTCGTCGGGCTCGACGTCACCAAGCTCAACTCGCTCGCCAAGGGCTACGGCGGCTTCGACTTCGAGCACGGCTGGTTCGACCTGGTGGTCGAGATGGACGCGCGCGAGGGCGGCGTCGAGGGATACGTGAAGCCGCTGTTCCGCAACCTGCGGGTGTTCGATCCTGGCGACGGCGGTTTCAACCTGCTCGCGAAGTTCTGGGAGGCGATCGTCGGCGCGGCCGCGGCGTTGCTGAAGAACCAGCCGCACGACCAGCTCGCGACCGTCATCCCGGTGCGCGGCGACCTCGCCGACCCGGACACCGACGTCCTCGCCCTGGTCGGCAACCTGCTGCGCAACGCGTTCATCCGCGCCTACCTGCCGCGCTTCCAGGGCACGCCGTCCGACCGGCGCATGCTGACCTTCGCGCCCGGACAGAGCACCGACGTCTTCTTCAAGTGAGCCATGCCATGTCGACGACCGTGAAGTCCGCCTTCGCCCTGTGCGCGTTGCTCGCCGCTGCCGGCTGCGCCACCGATCCCGAGAAGGCGCGCGAGTTCCGCACCTCGGGGAGCCGGGAAGCCGACCAGCGAGCCGAGCAGCGCGTGGCCCGCACGCAGCAGATGCGCGGGGAGGAGGCGGCGGACGCGGACGACGGCAAGGACGCGCCGCAGCAGTCGCTGTTCGAGCGCCTCGGCGGTGACGAGGGCCTGCGCCGGATCGTGGAAGACTTCGTGCCGCGGGTGATCGCCGATCCGCGGACGAACTGGGAGCGCAAGGGCGTCACCCGCGGCGGCGTGCTCGGGATCGGCGCGAAGAGCGCCGAGTGGAAGGCGACCGGGGAGAACGTCGAGAGGTTGAAGCGCCACCTCGCGCAGTTCCTCGCGGTGGCGAGCGGCGGCCCGGCGCGCTACGAGGGGCGGGAGCTGGGCGCCGTCCACAAGGGCATGGCGATCGCCAACGTCGAGTTCGACGCGAGCGTCGGCGTGATGAAGGCGACCCTCGACAACCTCGGGGTCGGCACGGTCGAGCAACGCGAACTGCTCGCGATCCTGGAGAGCGCGCGTCCGCTCATCGCGGAGAAGCGCTGAGCCGCTTCTCCGCGCGTGTCCGCGCGGTGGAACGCGACCCCGCCGATCCCTACAACGGTCGGCGATGCGGCGGATCACCGGCACGACCGTCTACACCTACGTCGCCTGCCCGCGCGCCGCCGAACTCGACCTGCACGAAGACCGCAGCAGGCGCCGGGCGCTGCGCGAGGCTGAGGAACTGAGCCGGCAGCGCGGGCGCGAGCTGGAGGCGCTGCGCACTGCCGGCCTCGGTTACGCCGAGCCGTCGTACGAGCGTGACGACTACGGCGCCGGCGCGGCGCAGACGCTCGCGCTGCTGCGCCAGGGCGTCGCCGGCGTGACCCAGGGCGTGCTCGCCGACGGCGGCTTCCTCGGGATCCCCGACCTGCTGCGCCGCGAGCCCGGCGCGTCCGCGCTCGGCGACTTCCACTACGTCGTCGGTGACGTGAAGTCGTCCGCCGGCGCGCGCGCCGACCAGGCGCTGCAGGTCGCGTTCTATGCCCGCCTCCTGGAGAAGGTGCAGGGACGGCCGCCGAGCTACGGGTTCCTGTGGCTCAAGGACGGGCGCGAGCAGCGCCTGCCGCTCGCCGACCTGCAGCCGGTGCTCGACGACGTGCTCGAGCGCATCGCCGAACTCGCGGCGGCGCGCGCCGATGCGCGCCGCGAGCGGCCGTTCTTCCAGGCGGGGTGCCGCCGCTGCCACTGGTCGGACCTGTGCCTCGCCGAGCTGCGCGCGCGCGAGGACTTGTCGCTGCTGGCAGGGATGACGCGTGGCTTGCGGGCGACGCTGGAGGCGGCGG
>DATGPD010000610.1:0-2689 GCA_035305285.1 Planctomycetota bacterium | reverse complement strand
CGCCCTCGGGCAGGGTGAGCACGCCGGCCTGGATCTGCCGGAACGCAGCGATGTCGACCTCCTCGCCGGCGAGCGCCGTGTTGGTGAACAGGCGCAGCCGCCGGTCGCCGGCCGACACGACCGCGAGGTCGACCACGCCGTCGCCGTCGACGTCGGCAGTCGCGAGGCGCTCGGGCCCCTCGCCGGCGAGCAGCGCCGGCTCGGCCGCGGACGCGAACGAGCGGCGCAGCGAACGGACCGGATGCGGCTCGTCCGCGCGGTCGAGGCGGTAGAAGCGCACGTGGTTGGCGTCGCCGCCGACCGCCACCGCGACCTCCAGCCGGCGCATCGGCGCCGCGTTCACCGCGAACTCCTCGATCACGAGGTCGCGGGCGAAGCCGTGTGCCGGGGTCGAGCGGACCTCCGCCGGGTCGGGCACGAACAGGGGGAGGTCGGTCGCGGTCGCCCCCGGCTTGCCGAACACCACCAGGAGCTGGCCGCCCTCCTCTTCCTCCACTGTCCCCGCGCCGATCCGGAAGGTCAGGAGGGCGACCACGTCGCTCGCGCCGTCGCCGTCGACGTCGGCGACCGCGAGCCTGGCGTCCGCGGTCACCTCGGCGGCGCGCAGGATCTCGGGCAGGTACGGATGCAGCGGCAGCGACAAGACGTCGTGCGGCGGCGGCACCGTCGGACGCACGACGTGCAGCACGCTGTCGCGACCGAGCGCGATCGCGGCGTCCCCGGTCGCGATCGGCAGGGTCGCCACGGTGCCCGGCAGGAGCGGCAGCGTGTAGCGCGCCGCCGGGGTCAGCGTGCCGAAGCCGTCGTTGGTGAAGAGCTGCAGGCCGGCGGGCTGGCTCGTGCTCCCGCTGGTCGCGGCGACGACGTCGGCGGCGTTCGCCGGGGTCGCCTCGCCGCGGAACCGACCGAGGGTGACGCCTTCGACGGGATAGGGCAGCGCGTGCGAGGAGTCCGGGGCGAGCAGGCGAGGCGTTCCGGACGTGCGGTCGACCAGCAGCGTGGTGATCCGGTCCTCCTCGGGGAACAGGTACTTGTGCGCCACGAACACCGCGGGCGCCGGCGTGCCGCCGCGCATCCCGGCGGTGCCGTACGCGAGCCCGAGCATCATGATCATCGGCTCGGCACCAGGGTCGGCGGCACCCGGCAGCTCGACGAACGCGGGCATGGTCCCGACCGTGCCCCACTGGAACACGCGCACCGACGCCTGGGTCGTCGCCTCCTGGCACCCGAGCACCAGCTCGACCGCGCCGTCGCCGTCGAGGTCGGCAGCGAGCGAGCGGATGAACGCTTCGCCCTGGTGGTTGATCGTGCGTTCCGCCGCGGGCAGACCGTGCTGCCGGCCGCCGAGGTAGTCGAGCACCGCGACCGTCGCAGGCGTCGACGCCGATGCCGTACCCTTGAGGACCAGCGCGAGTCCGCGCAGGCGCGCGTCCCCGATCGCGTGCAGCCCGACCGCGACCGACAGCGGATCCGCGAGGTAGTTGTGGATCTGCCGGGTCAGGGGAATCGTCTGCCCGGCGTCGAACGTGCCATCGCCGCGCCCGTACAGCGTCCGCACCACGACGTCCGCCTGACCGCGGGCGAACGCGAGGTCGAGCCGGCCGTCGCCGTCGAGGTCGGCGATCTCGACGACCTCGAACGGCCGGGTGTCGTCCGCTTGCGGCAGGGGCACGATCTGGAAGCGCGGCCCGCCCAGCGCGTCGCCGAACGACAGGCAGACTTCCGGACTGCCGAACGGCGGCAGCACGACGAGGTCGACGAGCCCGTTGCCGTCGAGGTCGCCTTCCGCCGCGGCCGCGACGGTGGACGCCGCGTGCATCAGCCGTCCGGCGACGCGCAGCGGTGCTGCCGGCGGCCGCTGTCCGAGCAGCAGGGTGTGCGTCGCCGCGACTCCGTCGCCCTGGTTGAGGACGATGACGTCGACGGTGCCGTTGCGGTCGTGGTCGCCGAGGAACAGGCGCCGCGGCGAGCGCTCGAGCAGTTCGGTGGCCGAGCCGCCGATCCACGGCGCACCGGCGCGGTGCAGCATGCCGTTGCCCTGCCCGACCAGGAGCTGCACGGTCGGCTGCGTCCCCCAGCACGCGACGCCGTCGAGGGCGCCGCCGTCGCCTTCGAGGTCGCCGAACGCGACGTGCGTCGGCGCGGTCGGCAGGGCGGTGCCGCGCGGCCCGAAGTCGGGCTGGACGTCGCCGAACGCGAACAGCGCCGGCGCGCGTGCCTCGATGCGTTCGGTCTGCAGGTCGACCGCGAGGATCAGATCGGCGGGCCCGGGGCGCCCGTCGGGCGACGGGGGCAACTCGAACGAGAGGCGCGACAGCGACGGCGGCCGCCGCTGGATGAGTCCGGGCGCCACCTGCGCGCGCCGCCCGCCCTTCTCGACGAACAGCTCGATGCTGTCGTAGTCGGGTTCGCCGGGCTCGTCGGGGCTCGGGAAGTGCAGCGGCAACAGCCCAACGCCGACCGCGAGCACGCGCGTGCCGCCGTCGGTCGACGCGATGTTCGGCCCCACGAAGCCGATGTCCGGCCGGTAGTAGAGCGGGTCGATCGGCGTCGACAGACCGGCGACGGAGTCGAGCGCGCTGGCGAACACCCGGCAGGCGAACGTGTTCGGCGGCGCGATCGCGGTGACCAGCACTTCACCGGTCTCGCCGATCGGCTCGACCACCAGGTTGCGCACTTCCTGGGTCAG
>DATGPD010000609.1:0-8875 GCA_035305285.1 Planctomycetota bacterium | reverse complement strand
GAGGCCCAGAACCCGAGCAACTATCCGGGCGTCGGCGCGGGCACCTTCGAAGGCGTGACCTGGGCCCCTCATGTTTTCGACTACACGCTCATGCCTCCCTCCGCCACCGTGGCGGGAACGCTCCGCCTCCGGGTCTACACGCGCGGCGGGTACGTGGATGGCTCCGCCTCGGGCCGCGTCGAGTTCGACCTGGACGGAGACGGGGTCGCCGACGTCACCGTCGTCACGCCGGCGCACCCGCAGGACTGGCGCACCCAAACGCTCGAGCGCGACGTCCCGTTCGTCCTCGAGGCCACCCAGAAGCCGCGGCTCCGCATGTCGGCACGGGCGGAGGTGAGTGGCTGGGGAAGGGCCGCCTACAGCACGGTCAACACCACCGTGCTCGTCGAGTTCGCATGGGGCGCTGCCGCGACGTCGATCCCCTACGGCACGGCTTGCGGCGCCGCGATCGAGGGCTTCTACGAAATCGACCGTCTCGACGCCATCAATCCGTCGCTGCGACGCACGGTGGAAGTCGACCTGCGCGGCGCGCCGGCCAACGCCCCCGCAGTCCTCGCGCTCGGCATCGACCGGGTGCAGGTACCGATTCCGGGAACGGCCTGCACGCTGCTCACGACCCCGCTCGCCTGGCTGCCCGTCGTCACCGACGCGACCGGGCGCGCCGTCGTGCGCCAGGACTTGCCCGAGTCGGTGGCAGGAACACTGTCCTGCCAGTTCGCCGCCTCCGTCCCGCAAGGTGGTCTGGTGACGACCGGAGCGCTGTCGCTGGTCATCCGGTGACGGCGCGGTTGCCCGCGCGGGCGCCGAGCGCGCAGCCGTGATCGTGCGATCCGGCGGCGCTGCCCGAGGGTGCCGGAAGAACGCCAGCGCCGCGCCGCCGACCGCGCGGCGGCGAGCGGCGGGCAGCGCGGGCGGAACGGGCGCAGGCCTCGCGCTCTCCGCGGCGCGCTCAGAACCCGATCTGCGCGAGCGCGACCGGCGCGAACTCCGCGCCTCCGGGCCGCACCGTGACGCCCTGGAAGCCCACGATGCGGCAGGCCATCGTCGTCGCGGTCGGGACCGGCAGGCTGATGGGCGCGGAGCTGCCCGCCGGGCCGAGCGCGCCGATCGCGAAGGTGGTCAGCGACGGCTGGTAGAGCGTGCAGCCGAAGAAGCCCAGCGGCGACAGGTCGAGGGGCTGCACCGGGCCGGTGCCGACGCTGATCAGCCCGAGGCTGCCGGGCTCACCGCGGAAGAGCTGCACGTGCACGGTGCCTCCGAACGCAGCGCTGCCGGTCGCGGCGACGTCGAGCGGGCCGCGGCCGCAGCCGTGGCCGTACTCCCCGATGCTGGCGCCGCACAGCATCGGCGTGCCGTTCTGCATGATGGTCGCGATGTCGGCCGCGGTGAGTGCGCAGCGGTGGATGCGCAGGTCGTCGATCATGCCGGCGAGCGGTGTCGCCACGGTCTGGTTGCGCACGACCGCGCCGAGCGTGACGCTGTTGATCAGCGTGTAGCTGCCGCGCAGCGACGACCGCGGCCCGAAGGACCAGCGCGAGTAGTCGAACTCGGTGTCGAGCAGGCCGTCGATCCAGATCTGCACGCGTCCGGAGACGTCGACGTAGACGACGTGGTGCCAGGTGCCGTCGAACACGATCCCGTTGCTCAGCATGTTCACCGCCACGCTGACGTCGTCGGTGCGCACGAACACGCGCAGGCGTGACGTCGCGTTGGGGGCGGTGCCGCTGCCCGAACCGAGCGTGAACAGCGGTCCGTTGTTGGGCGGCGCCATCGCCTGCTCCGAGTAGACCCGGCGGTCGCTCTGCGGCTGCGCGTTCACCCAGAACGCGATGCTGAACGGCGTCCCGAGCCCGTCGTAGATCGGCAGGCCGTTCGGCGTCGTGATGAGCACGTAGTCGTCGGTGCCGTCGAACGCGAGCGCGCCGCCGTGCCGCCCCACCATCCACGTGGGGATGTTGAAGTTCACCAGCGTGCCGTGGTTCCCGTACGTGCTCGCGTCGTTGGCGGTGAAGCCGGAGGTCTCGTCGAACGCGAAGTGCGCGATCGTGGGCGGCTGCGCGGCGGCGCTGACGGCGGTGAGGACGGACAGGAACGCGGCTCTGGATCGGTTCGGCATGAGTAGACCTCGGACGAGCGGCCTGTGGTGGCCGGCGCCCAGGCTAGCACCCTCCGCGCGTGAAGGCTGCTCGTGCTCGGTTCACGTGGGTGCGAAGGCGCTGGTCCGAAAACGCGCAAGGCCGCGTCCTGGCATCGTGCCGGCGCCAGCCATCGCGGGACACGCACGCCGCCATCGAGATCTCCGCGACGTGTGCGGGCCGCGCCGGCGGCTCCCTCGGGCGAGGGGCATGCGACCCGACGCACTGCCACGCCGCGCGCTGCCTGACGGCCGGACACGCGCGGCGAACCGTGAGGCCGGGCCCCCGCCGAGCATCCGCGCTGTGGGGCTTCCCATCCGGCGTCCGCACACCGCATCACCCCGCGGGCCCGCCGCGCACGCGGCCGAGTCGCTACGCCTCCGCGCCCGCCATCGACGCGATGAAGGCATCCGCCTCGGCGATCGACCGCTGCATCTCGGCGATCAGGCTTTCGACGTCACTGCCGATCTCCGCGACGGTCTCCTGCAGGGACGCGATCGCCTGCGCGTTCAGGTTGTGCTTCAGGAACAGGACCTGGTCGCCGAACGCGCCGAGCACCGGTGACATCTTCCCCTCGGCCCGCTTCATCGCAGCGATCAGCGAGTCGTAGCGCTGCCTGGTCTGGTCTAGCAGCCGCTCGCTCTTGCCGCGCAGGTCGGCGCTCTGGTACTGCTCGTTCTCTTTCTGCCACTCCGCGAACATGTCGCGCGCGACCTTCTCGATCGATGCGATGCGCTTGGTGACGGCCTCGGCGGCGCCCTTGCAGCGCTCGTACTCGCGGTTCAGCCGCGAGTACGTCGCCTCGAGTTCGCCGCCCGGCTGCCCGGTGAGCTGCTGGAAGGCCTCGTAGGTCGTCTGGAACTGCTGCTGCGCCTTCGCCTGGTCCGCCCGGCCCTCCTGCACCCGCTCGACGAGCAGGTCACGCTTGTGGTAGCCGAACGTCTCCATCGTGCCGTAATAGACGGAGCTGCAGGCGGCACCGAGGAGGACAGGGAGGGCGACGAGGGGTGTGCGACGCGGCATGCGTGCGACGCAGCAAGTTGCCTGCCGAGACCGCGCGCCGCGCCGGGCGCGGCCGCCCGGCGGCATCGGACGCGAGACGAGACGAGCTCCCCCCGCGCGGACGCCGTCCCGCGCCGGCGACCTCAGCGCGCGGGCGCGAGGTGCCTGCGGAGGAACGCAAGCGTGAGCGGCCAGGCGTGGCGCGAGGCCGTGAGGTTCGCGCCGCCCGCCCCGTCCTGGCGGTGCAGGAACCCGTGGCCCGCGCCTTCGAAGGTGTGCAGCTCGTAGGTCTTGTCGTGCTTCATCATCGCCGCGAGCGTCGGCGGCAGGGTCGCGTTGATCCGCGCGTCGTTGCCCGCGTAGATGCCGAGCACGGGCGCGGCGATCTTCGCGATCCTGTCCTCCGGCACCGAGGTCGCCGTCGCGCCGGGCACACTGCCGTAGTAGACCACCGCGGCGTCCAGTTCGGGCTGCGCGAGCGCGTAGCCGAAGCTCTGCGTGCCGCCCCAGCAGAACCCGAGCACCGCGGTCTTGCCGTTCGCCGCCGGCAGCTCGCGCCCGTAGCGCAGCGCAGCGTCGAGGCGCGCGACGACCTCGTCGTCGGTGAGCGCGCGGATCGCCTGCCCGACGTCGCGCCCGAGCGACGCGGTGCCGCCGCCGTCGGGCCCCTTGCCGGACAGGAAGTCGGGCGCGATCGCGATGAACCCGTCCTGCGCGAGCTGGTCGGCGACCGCGCGGATCCAGTCGCCCATGCCGCGGATGTCGTGGATCACGAGCACGACGCCGGCCTTGTCCTTGCGTTCGGGGTACACGACCCACGTGTTGAGCTTGCCGCCGTCCGCCAGCGGGATGTCGACGAACTCGCCGTGACGCGACGACTCGTCGAGCGTGCGCTGGACGTGCGCCGACGTGCCGGGCGGGATCGAGTCGTCCCACGGCACGTCGACCTGCTCCTCGCGCTGCTGCGCGAAGACGACGCCGAGGCAGGAGAACGCCGCGAGCGCGGCACGGAACGGGATGAGGCGCGGGTTCATGGTGCTCGGAGGAACCACGCAGCGTAGCGCGCGGAAGAGCACGGCCACACCGGGCGCGCCGGATCGGCGCGGGCCGGAGCGGGCCCGTGCGAGATCGACGGCGCGCGTGCAGGCGCACGCGGAGGGAGGAGTGCGAAGCCGCCCCGCGCGGAGGACGATGCGCGCGACGGCGACTGCGGCGATCGCCGGGGGCCGGTGCGGCAGCAGGCGACCGACGGCGCGCCGGCCTCGCTCGCGCCGACGTTACGCGTCGAGCCGCACCGGGGACACGAAGCCGTCCGGCTTCACGGTCAGCACCGAGCACGGCAGCTTGCGCAGCACGCGCTCGGCGGTGTTGCCGATGAGCAGACCCGCGACGCCCGAGCGCGCGACGGTGCCGATCACGACGAGGTCCGCGGCCTCGCCGAGCGTGTAGTCGAGGATGACGTCCTCCGGCTCGCCGCGACGCGACACCGCGCGGTCCGCGGGCAGCCGGTCGCCGAACTGCGCGCGCAGGCGTTCCAGCGCCTGCTCCGCCTCGCGCCGCGTGTCCTCGACGTACGCGTGGAACGCCTCCTCCGAGTAGTGCCCGCGCAGGAGCCGCTCGGCGAACGGCGCCCACGCCTGGAGCAGGACCGCGCGGCCGTCCTGCAGCTCGGCCAAGCGCAGGGTCAGTTCGACCAGCTTGGCGTTGAGCGCGTGCTCGGCAGGGTCCTCGGTGGTGGCGCGCACCGCGCCGACCACCAGCGGGTGCGCCGGCGGCGCACCCGGACGCACCAGCAGCACCGGACACGGGCACTGCCGGACCAGCTCCATGTCGACCGCGCCGTACGGGCGCTCGCGCCCGATCAGGTCGCGGGCGTGCGCGCGCACGAGGAGGTCGTGCCCGCCGCGCAGCACTTCCTGGATGACCGCGGTCGCCGGCCGCCCGCTGAGCAGCCGCGCCTCGACCGGCACGTCGGTGATTCCCTTGGCGAGCGCCTCGAGCTTCTGCCGCCGCTCTTCGAGGAGCTGCTGCTCGGCGTCGGCGCCCAGCACGCGCCGCACCTCGGGCGGGACGGTGTGGACGTCGGCGATCGTCAGGCGGGCGCCGCTACGCCGTGCGAGGTGCACCGCGCGCTCCAGTGCCGGATGCGCCGGGACCGTGGCGTCGACGTCGACCAGGATGTTCGTGAAGGCCGTCATGGATTCTCGGGTCGGACAGGCGAGAAGGACGCGCGCGCGGGCTGCTCAGCGGAACTCGGTGATGCCGGGCTGGGCGACGCGGGACAGGGCAGGATCGACCGGCCCGAACGCGTACTCCTTCGGCCCGAGCACCTCCTCGCTGGCGAGCGCCTGCTTCCAGGTGATCTCCTTGCCCGTATACGCCGACATCCGCCCCATGATCGCCATCAGCGTGCTGTTGCACATGTACTCGCTGTCGTCGATCGGCTCGCCGGTGCGGATCGCGCGCAGCAGGGCGTTCAGCTCGTTCTGGTACATGTCGCTGCCCTCGCCCTCCCACTCCCAGTTCCGCCTGCCGCGGATCAGGTGCTTGAACACGTACGCGTGCCCGTCCGTGCCGTGGATGTTGTCCGACACGTCGTTCGTGCAGCCGCCCATCTGCCGGCACGCGCTGAACACCTGCACGCCGTCGTCGTACTCGTAGCGCGTGGCGAAGTGGTCGTACACGTTGCCGAACTCGGGTCCGGTGCGCACCTGGCGGCCGCCCATCGAGATGCAGCGCGCCGGATAGCGGTCGCCGAGCGCCCACGCGGCGACGTCGAGGCTGTGGATGTGCTGCTCGGCGATGTGGTCGCCGGACAGCCAGGTGAAGTACAGCCAGTTGCGCAGCTGGAACTCCATCTCCGTCCAGTGCGGCTGGCGACCGCGGTGCCACAGGTCCCCGGTCATGTAGTTGACGTCGATCGTCAGGATCCGGCCGATGTCGCCGGCGCGCACGCGCTCGATCACCGCGCGGCGCCCCTCGTGGTAGCGGTAGCACAGACCGGACACGACGCTGAGGCCCTTCGCCTTCGCCGTGCGGCACGCGGCGAGCACGCGGCGCACGCCGGGCGCGTCGACCGCGACCGGCTTCTCGACGAACATGTGCACGCCCACGGCGGTCGCCTTCTCCACCTGCATCGGGCGGAAGTGCGGCGGCGACGCGAGCAGCACGACGTCGACGCCGCAGGCGAGCAGCTTGTCGTAACCGTCGAACCCGACGAAGCGCCGCTCCGGCGGCACGTCGACCTGCGCGGCGACGGCCCTTCCCCTCGCCTGGGCGAGGCTGGCGAGGCTGCGCTCGATCTGGTCGCCGAACGCGTCGTGCATGGCGACCAGCTTGGCGTGCGGGTCGGCGAGCAACGCGTTGACCGCGGCGCCGGTGCCGCGTCCGCCGCAGCCGACGAGGCCGACGCGGATCGTATCGTCGACCCCGTGGAACCAGCCGGCCGGAGCGGTGCGCGCGGCGAGTGCGGCCACGCCGGCGGTCGCCGAAGCCTGCAGGACGGTGCGACGACTCGTGGGCGGGAACGTCATGCCGCCACCATACGGGAGCGCCGCGCGGCACCGCAACGCGCGACGCGCGACCGCCCCGGCCGCCGGCGTTCCGCGGCACCGGAGCGAACCGCGCTCAGCGCACGATGATCTCGCCGCCGTCGCTCGCGGCGACGCTGGCCGGATTCGCCGCCGGGTCGATCCAGAACCACTGCGTCGTGAAGTGCTGGCCGCGGACCCGGTTGACGCCCGGGATGGGCAGCGGGAGGCGGGCGCCGCCGCTACCGTCGAGGCCGAGGCCCGCAGTCACGATCACGTCGGTGTAGAGCGAGCACCCGGTCATCCCGACGAAGTCCAGACGCAGCGGGAGCAGACCGCCGGCGAACATCGTGCGGCTCGCGCCGAACACGAAGATCGCCGGTGCGGACGGCTGTCCGCCGAGCAGGTCGACGGCGAACGACGAGTTGCCGATCGACGGCGACCCCACCGGCGACTGGTACCCGCCGGTCGGCGCCGAGCCGCATCCGTCACCGAACGTGAGGAACGACGACAGGTCGACCGTGCTGTACGCGATGTCGTTCACCGGGTTGGTGCCGCGGTAGACCGGGAGGGTCGGTGCACCGACGTTGTAGACCTCGCCGGTCGGTGAGCGCGTACGTCACACTCGCGTCGCCGGCCAGCGCCACGATCGCGACCGGGAAGAGGTTGCGAATCTGGAGGATGGTCCCGAACGCCGGATCGATGTTCAGCAGGTCGCCGTTGTCCGTTCCCGCGATCAGGCCCACGCTCGGGATCGCGAGCAGGGCGCGCAGCGGCGGGTAGCCGAGGCCCACCGTGCGCACCGCTCCGGTGTTGAGGTCGACCTCGTCGATCTGCGACGGCATGCCGGAGCGATAGCTGCTGACGTAGGCCAACTGGCCGGCGACGGCGACGTCGAAGGCCCCCGCCAGCGGCACGAGCTGCACGGCCGTTCCGCCGAACGGCGGCACCTGCCACAGGCCGGGCTGCGTGCCGCCGCTGACCGTGGCCAGCAGGCCGGTCGGCGCCGCCTCCAGACGGTTGGCGACGCCGGGCACGCCCACCATCAGGCAGTTCGTCGTGGTGAGGTGCACGTTGCCGCGCAGGCCGGCGCGCTGGAACGACGGTGCGACGCTGGTCGAGAGGCCGGTGACGAACGGCACCGAGTCGGGTGCGCCGGGATCGATCGTCACGGTCTGTGCGCGCGGCAGCACCAGCCGCGCACCGGGCTGGGGGCGCACGTCGGTGGCCACGCCGGTCGCCGGCTCGATGAAGCGCAACCCGGCACTGGCGGACGCCGAGCCGGACTCCGCGGTGACGAGGTAGCCGAACGGAACTTGCGCGAACGAACCGGGCGCGAGCCCGAGGACGAGCAGCGGAACGAGGGTGCGCATGGTGTTCTCTTGTTCTCCGACGCTGTCGACGACGCAGGGGCGCGCCATTCTAGCCACCGCACGCACGGACCCGTTGCGCCGTGCGGCATGCGACCTGCGTAGTGCAAGCGCGTTGCGCGCGACCGACAATGCGCCGTGCCGTTCCCGGCGAATCGATCAACCAGCTCATGCATCCAAGGAATCACGCACCCGAGCGACGCCGTCGCTTCCTCTCGCTCCGCCTTGCACGCGCCGCCGGTGCCCGGTGGATCGTCCCCCTCGCCGGACTCCTGGTCCTCGGCTGCAGCAGCGGGAGCCGCCGCACCCCGCCCGACGCAGGCACGCCGCCGCCGCCGGGTCAAGCGATGCTGCGGTTCGCCGCCGGCCCCCAAGCCAGGCGCGCCGGCCAGCCATTCCCCGAGATCCGCGTGCAGGCGGTGGACGGGTTCGGCAGCCCCGCGCCCGACGGCACGCTCGTCAACCTGGAGCTGGCCCCGCCCGACCAGGGCGCGCGCCTGCTCGGGACGACCACGCAGCAGACCACCGGGGGCGTGGCGATCTTCGCCGGGGTCACCGTCGACCGAGGCGGGACCTACCGGCTGCAGGCGATCGCGGAGTCGTATGCGCCCGCGCTGAGCCAGCCGGTCGAAGTCGAGCGGGCGCCGCTGCACCTCATCGTGATGATCGCCGACGGCCTCGGCTACAAGCAGATCGAGGCGACGACGCGCTATACCGGACGGGAGCCGAGCTACGCGACGTTCCCGGCGCGTGCCATGGCGACGTTCGACGCGACGACCGAGCAGGCGCACCACGGCGTCGGCTACGACCCCACGCGCGCCTGGTCCGAGTTCCTCTA
>DATGPD010000608.1:0-3679 GCA_035305285.1 Planctomycetota bacterium | reverse complement strand
GCCGTGAACGTCGTGGCGAGCATCGCCATCGGCTCCACGTACAGGTGGCACCCGGGCGCTCCGATCGGCGTCAGCGACATGCCCGGGATGCGCGCTTCCGCGCCGAGCACGGCAACGGCGGCGGATGTCGGTGCGCCGGTCGCGAACAGCCAGGCCGATCCGCCCGGCTGGAGCGACGCGCGCGATGCGCTCGCGACCAGCAGAGGGTCGCAGCTCTGCCCGATGGGTGTCACCTGTGCGTCGTGCGGGTACAGCGCGCAGTCGATCGGCCACCACGGCGAGGCTGCGCCGGCCACGGGCTCGCCGCGCAGCTCGATGCACAGATCGCCGCCGGCATGCACGAACGGAGTGGAGAACTGGATCTCCACCGCGTGTGGTGAGGACCACGTCGCGGCATTCCGGTGGGGCAGGGCCGGACTGTCGGGGATGACCACTTCGCCGTCGAACACCACGGTCGCCGGTCCGCGGTTGGCAGCGAACACGGCGGCGACCCGGTCGGGGCTCGTGAGGGCAGGCGCCAGGGTAACCTGGAGCGATGCGCGGCCGCCCGTCAACGGCCGGTCGAACTGTCCGTCGCGCCGAACGGCGAGCGCAGTGAACTCTCGGAAGCCGCTCAGCAGAGAACTCCGGACGACGACCTGCTGCACGAACCGTCGGTGGAAGCCCGCGAGATCGGTGAGCGTCGCGGCATCGACGGCAGCCGCTTCGGGCGGGACGACGACTGCTTGCTGGGCGCAGACCCCGATCGTGAACAGCCCGAGGAGCAAGGAGCGAGGCACCATGGCGTTCATTCGTCCGAAGAAGTGATCAGCACGGAGAGGTCATCCGGGTTCGGCAACCGGCCATCGGTGACGTCGAGGATGGTCCCGCCGGAACCGGCAGGAAGCACGATCGACCCCGACCCCGTCTCCTCGTCGATGGGCAACTCGGTCCAGGGGCCACCGTCGACCGAGTAACGGTATGGGCCCGGGCCGGTGACGGTGATCGTCACCGGTTCGCCTTCACGCGGCGGGTCGGGCTCCACGCGGATGGTCATCAGCGTTTGCTGGCGGTCAGCCGCTGCAATGAACTGCGTAAGTGATCCGGGAGGTGTTCGCCGCGCTGCAGGAGTCGCGTCAGGCGAGCGCGAAGTACCTGGTTGCCGGGGTTGGTGAGCGACACGGCGACGAGTCGCTGCACGCCGTACGCCAGCGTGTCATCCAGGACACCCTGTTCGACCGCCGACACGAGGTGCATTTCGCGTCGTTCGAGTTCCTCCAGCGGGCCGCGAGCAAGCGCGCGCAGCCAGGCGAGGCGCGGATCGGTCGGCGCGTCGGGTTCGTGTGCACGATCACTCGTGCCGATCCGCGCACCTGCAACGAAGGATCCGGCGCTCGCGGCTGCGGCCAGCAGTCCGCCGAACACGAAGTGCCGTCGCGTGCGCTTGCGGAAGCGGTCGAAGGCACGAGCCTTCCGCATCGTCTTCGCGAGGAGGCGTTGCTGTCCGGGCAGGAGACCGAGGCGCATGGATTCCTCCGAGCTGCCGACCGTAGCGCGCCGGAGGCATGCCGGCAAGGGCAGTGGAGCGCCGCTCGGCCGAGCGCAGGGCCGGTCCGACGCACGAGGGGCCGTAACCGCGCCGGGACGCGTTGTTTGTACGACGTGGTGCTCTGTCACGCACCAATCCGCCGCGTTGCGCGCGCTCCATTCCTTTCCCTTTCTCCTTCCTCGCCGGACTCGTCGCCTTCGTCGTCGGCCGTGGTGGACGGCGATGGGACGTGGTTCCCATGAGTCGGGTCAAGCCGGAGGGACTTGCAGTCGGTTACAGGCGCGGTTCCGAGCGTTGCCGCTTCCGCGGCAGAGCACGAGCGAGCTCACGCAATCCGCCGATCGCCTGCGATGTCGCCGCCGACTCATGTGGAACCCGGATTCGACCGGGCTTCCACGCCGCGCACCGGATACACCCGGTCACTCCGCTTCCGAGGTCCATGGCTTGCATGCGCATGCACGCCCCAGGAGCCATGAGCCAGGAGCCGTCACCATGAGTGCCAACGATCCGTCGAGCCGCGATTCCACCCGTCCCGATTCCGCCGCCGACCCGCGCGAAGTGGTCGTCCGCGGCAGCGCGTCCGGCTTCCGGCAGGACGTCACCCTGGGGCGCCATCGCCTGGTGGCCGACGAGCCGACCGCGGTCGGCGGCGGCGATGCCGGGCCCGATCCGTACGGTCTGTTGCTCGCGGCGCTGGGTGCCTGCACGTCGATGACCCTCGGCATGTACGCCCGGCGCAAGGGCTGGCCCCTGGAGTCGGTGCGCGTGCGGCTGCGGCACGCCAAGGAACACGCCGCCGACTGCGCGGACTGTGCGTCGCGCGGCGGCATGCTCGATCGCATCCGCGTGGGGATCGAGCTGGTGGGGCCCCTCGACGAGGGGCAGCGCGCCCGCCTGCTGGAGATCGCGCAGCGGTGTCCCGTGCACCGCACGCTGACCGGCGCCGTCGCGATCGACGCGCAGCTCGTCGGCTCGGCTGGCGCGGACGAGGGCGAGGTCGGCGCGTGAGCTTGCGGCCCACCTTCGAGCCGGAATGTCGCGAACCCGTGGCGGAGTCGCTGCGCGTCGTGGTCGAGGCGCGGCCGCGCACGCTGGGAGGGATCCCGGTCGGCCGCGCCCTGCCGGCTCGCATCTGCCGCGCGGTTGGGCCGTTCGTGTTCCTCGACGAGATGGGTGCCGCCCGGCTCGCACCCGGCCAGGGCATCGACGTGCCGCCGCACCCGCACATCGGGCTCGCGACCGTGACGTACCTGTTCGACGGCGAGATCCTGCACCGCGACAGCCTCGGCTCGCACCAGATCATCCGGCCCGGCGCGGTGAACTGGATGACCGCCGGGCGCGGCATCGTGCACTCCGAGCGCACGCCCGGCGCGGCCCGCGCGCGCGGGTCGCGCCTGCACGGGCTGCAGCTCTGGGTCGCCCTGCCGGAAGCGGACGAGGGCATAGAGCCGTCGTTCGCGCATCACCCCGAGGTCGCCCTGCCCGCGGCCGAGCGCGACGGCGTGACCGTCCGCGTGCTCGCTGGCTCGGCGTTCGGACTAGCCTCGCCGGTGGCGGCGCGCTCGCTCCTCGTGCTCGTCGATGCCGCGATGCCGGCCGGTACCGAACTGCGCCTGCCCGCCGCCGAGGAACTCGCCGCCTACGTCGTCGAAGGCGCGGTGCACGTCGGCGCGCTGCGCGGCGAAGCGGGGCGCCTGCTCGTGTTCACGCCCGGCGCCGAGGTGTGCCTGCGCGCTGTCCTGCCGGCGCGCGTCGTCCTCCTCGGCGGCGCGCCGCTCGGGCCGCGCCACATGGACTGGAACTTCGTCGCCAGCGACCCCGCGCGGATCGAACGCGCGAAGCGCGACTGGGAGGAAGGTCGTTTCCCCGTCGTCCCGGGAGACGAGCACGAGCGCGTCCCCCTGCCCGAGACCCGGCGCCGCTGACACGCGCTCCCGCGTGCACGCGAGCGCGACCTGCGCGGCGGATGATCGACGGCGCTCACCGCCTACCCAGTGCTTTCCCGCGCCGGTACAGCCCCTCGTCCCACCAATCCGCGAACACCTCCCCGCGCACGCGCTCCAGCACGTCCAGGCCTCGCTCCAGCTGCGCGCGAGCCGCGACGTCGTCGCCGCGGGCGAACAAGAGCTCGGCGATCCGGACGCGTGCCTG
>DATGPD010000607.1:0-4009 GCA_035305285.1 Planctomycetota bacterium | reverse complement strand
GCCCAGGCAGCGCTCGCGCTTGCCGTGCGGAGTCTCGATGGTGTCGAACGCGACCGAACCGACGACGAGGACGCTCATGTCTCGGACGCGACTGTGCGCGCCGCGCGCCCGATTCGCAATGGCCGTGTCCGCCGGCGGGCCCGGGAATCGCACGGCGCGCCCGTACGGCGGGCCCGACGGCTCACTCGGCGGCGCTGCTCTGGGCGACCAGCTCCGCGTCGACGTCGCGCTTGGTGACCCGCTCGCGCTCGAGCAGGACGAGCACGCCGCCGAGCAGCGACCACAGGGTGAGGTGCACCCGGTAGAGCAGCGAGAGCGCCACGCCGCGGGTGTACATCACCTGCGCCGGGTCGGCGGCCGCGGCGACGTAGGCGGCGCCGTAGGTCGCGAACAGGTGGCCGAACATCGCCTCGCCCACGCCCCAGCCGTTCGGCCCGAGCGGCACCGCGGAGACGATGTTGATGATCGGCACGAGCACGAAGTACTCGAACGTCGGCATGCCGAGCGTCATCGCCTTGCCGATCAGCGCGACCGACAGCACGCTGAGCACGTGGCTCGCCATGCCGGCGACCATCCACGCCGCGATCCCGAGGGTGTGCCCGCGGTAGAAGAAGATCGCCTGGTCGATCTTCTTGAGGAACTGCGAGAGCGGCAGGCGCTTCATCAGCGCGTCGAGCCCGACGCCGCGGCGCAGGCGGCGGCTGAACGCGACGCAGCCGAGCAACAGCACGCCGGCGAGCACCGCCCAGATGCCGAGCGCGAGGTCGGCGAACCGGTCGAGCGCGAACAGCACGATGACCGCGGCGAGCAGCGCGAGCGAACCGAGCCCGAGCACGCGGTCGACGAGCACCGACACGCCAGCGGCGACGCGGTTGCCGTCCTTGCAGTGCTTGATGATGTAGACCGCCTTGATGACGTCGCCGCCGGTCTGCCCGGGCACGAAGTTGTTGAAGAACACCCCGATCCAGGTGAAGCGCCACGCCTCGAACGGCGTGACGTCGAGCCGGTTGACGCGCAGCAGCCACCACCAGCGGAACGCGGCGAACGACGCGCTGACGAAGTAGCACAGCGCGCCGAGCACGAACAACCACGGGTCGACGTTGCGGACGTAGGTGAGGAACCCGGCGGTCACCTCGACCCGGCTGCCGTCGTCCTGCGGACCGGTGCGCAGCAGCAGCGCTTCCTCCGCGCCGTCGGGCAGGAAGCGCACGACCGTCTCGTCCCACGGCCCCTCGATCTTGCCGTAGGTGGTCGTCGCCTCCTCGCCGCGGTGCACGGTCCACGCGTCGTGCCAGCCGACGTTGGCCAGCACGAGCCACAGCAGGCCCGCCACGCACAAGAGCTTGGCGAGGTTGACCCAGGCTCCCCGGCTCATGCTTCGATCCTCACGCGCACCTTGCACCGCGCGTGCGCGATGCCTTCCTCCTCGCGCTCGGTCGCACGCAGCACCTCACGCGCGACCCGCTGCGGCGCGAGCCCGAGGTCGGCGAGCGATGCGGTGCGCACCGGCGTCCCGCGGTTCACCACGTTGACCCCGAGGTGGATCAGACTCGACACCGCGCTGCGCGTCGCGACCGACACCGACAGCTTGCCGGCGCCGAGCCAGAGGTCGTCGCCGTCGCGCCGCAGCCGGCGCGCCTTGCCCGGCGCCAGCCGGCACAGCACCTCGAAGAGGCGCGCGGCGAGCAGGCGCTGGCGCAGGGTCACGCGGTCGAGGTCGCCGTCGTCGAACCGCTCGCACACGAAGTGCAGCATGTCGTCGGCCGCGATCGTCGCGCCGGCGAGGCGATCCTCGAGGTCGGCGAACTCGGCCGGCGGCAGGACGCACGGGCCGCGGAACGCGACGAGCGCGTCGCCGACCAGGCCGGTCGCGGTCAGGATCCAGTGCGCGCGCAGCTGCGAGCCGTCGTAGGCGAGCCGGCGCGACAGCCAGCGGACCTTCACCCGCGCGCCCTCCGGTTGACGACGTAGTCCGCCCACCACCGGTCCGCCCACGTGCGGTCCAGGTCGACCGGCCGGCCGAGGCAGCACGCGAGCGCCTCGAGCGCCGCGACCTGGAGGGCGCGGTCGGCCCCTCCGTCGGCGATCACGTCGTAGAGGAACTCGACCGGCGCGGGCCCGCCCGGCTCGGCGCGCATCGCGACCTGCTCGGGGAGCTGGCCGCACAGGCGGACCAGGGTCAGGCGCACGTCGCGGTCCAGCTCGGCGGCGGTGGGGATGCCGCCCGAGGCGCGCGGCGAGGTGACCAGACGCAGGATGCGGGGCACCGCGGGCAGGCCGCCGAGCGCGCAGCACGCGCGCACCGCGGCGTCGCGCACCGCCGGCGACCGCGGCTCGTAGAGCGCGCGGCGCAACGAGTCGGCGGCGAGCCGGCGCATCACCAGATCGAGCGCGGCCTCGGCCGGCGCCACGATCGCCGGGTCGCGCGTGCGGTGCGCGAGGTAGTTGAGCAGGAGCATCTGGCCGCGCCGGTCGCGCGGCGACGGCGGCACGAGGTGCTCGACCTCGGCGATCGCGGCGACGCACGCGTCGCGCAGCTGCGGCTCGGGTTCCCGGCCGTGGGCCAGCTCGGTGACCACGTCGCGCAGGGCGAGGACGTGCGGCTGCCACGCGCGCGCGATCGCCTCGTCCGACTGGTTGGCGACCGGTCCGAGGTCCTGCTGCAGTGGGTCGAGCCCTACGTCCGCGGCGAGGATCTCGAGGCCGTGCACCGCGATGATCTGGTTGAGCGGGTGCGGGTCGCCGTCGAGCACCCAGCTCAACCGGGCGACCGCGAGCGCGGTGCGGTGCCGGTCGGCGACCGCGTCCTCGGCGAAGCACAGCATGCGCTCGCGCGCGAACGACGACGGACTCGCGACCTTGGTCCGGCGCGGTTCGATGCCGAACAGTCCGGTGAGCGCGACGTCGAGGCCGCTCCACTCCAGCGCGCGCACCGGGAAAGGCAGGCGTTCGGCCTCTTCGCCGTACGCGACGACGTCCGGCTCGGGCCTGGCCGGTTGCCAGCCGGCGACCGAATCGAACTCCGACATCGCGATCGCGAAGCCCGGGCAGCCGCATCCGGCGAGCGCGAGCGCTACGGCCGCGGGCGCGCGTCGGAAGACGCGCCTGGCCTGCGCCGCGGGGCCGGTCGCGGCGCGGGCCGCGGGGCGCGCCGGGGCGCGCTCAGCGTCGATCGCGCGCGCCTTCACGACGCCGCCTCGGCCCGATCCATGTAGCCGCGCGGGTTCGCCGTGTGCCAGCGCCACGCAGTCGAGACGATCGTCTCGATGTCGCCGTAGCGCGGCTGCCAGCCGAGTTCGCGCCTGATCCGTGCACTGCTGCCGACCAGCCGCGGCGGGTCGCCGGGGCGCCGCGCACCGATCGTGTACGGCACCTTACGCCCGGCCACCGCCTCCACCGCGCGGATCACTTCGAGCACCGAGGTTCCGCGCTCGTTCCCCAGGTTGTAGGCGCGGAACCCGAACCCGTCGCCGACGCGCTGCATTGCCTCCAGCGCGAGGATGTGCGCCTCGGCGAGGTCGGTGACGTGGATGTAGTCGCGCACGCAGGTGCCGTCCGGCGTGGGGTAGTCGTCGCCGAACACGGTCACCGGCGGACGCGTGCCGAGCGCGGCGCCGATCACGAGCGGGATCAGGTGGGTCTCCGGGTCGTGGTCCTCGCCGAGCCGCCCCTCCGGGTCGGCGCCGGCGGCGTTGAAGTAGCGCAGCGCGACCGCGTGGATACCGTGCGCGCGGTGGAAGTCGCGCAGCATGCGCTCGCACACGAGCTTGCTCTCCCCGTACGGGTTGATCGGCTCCTGCGGCTGGTCCTCGGTGAGCGGCAGCGACCGCGGCTCGCCGTAGGTCGCGCACGTCGAGGAGAACACGATGTGCTTCACGCCGTGCGCGACCATCGCCTCGAGCAGCTCCAGCGTGCCGCCGACGTTCTGCCGGTAGTAGCGCCCCGGGTCCGCCACCGACTCGCCCACGTAGCAGCGCGCCGCGAAGTGGAACACCGCGCGGATCGGGTG
>DATGPD010000606.1:0-2206 GCA_035305285.1 Planctomycetota bacterium | reverse complement strand
TCCTGTTCATCACCAAGGGCGGCGGCTCTGCGAACAAGACGTTCCTGTTCCAGGAGACCAGGGCGCTGCTCCAGCCGAAGACGCTGCTCGCGTTCCTCGACCAGCAGACGCGCAAGCTCGGCACCGCGGCGTGCCCGCCCTACCACCTCGCGGTCGTGGTCGGCGGCACGTCGGCGGAGGCCACGCTGAAGACGGTGAAGCTCGCGAGCACGCGCGCGCTCGACACGCTGCCCGAGACCGGCAACGCGCGCGGGCGCGCGTTCCGCGACCGGCAGCTCGAAGCCGAGCTGCTGGAGTTGACCCGCAAGAACGGCATCGGCGCGCAGTTCGGCGGGAAGTACTTCTGCCACGACGTGCGCGTGATCCGCCTGCCGCGGCACGGCGCGTCGTGCCCGGTCGGCATCGGCGTGTCGTGCTCGGCCGACCGGCAGGCGAAGGCCAAGATCACGCGGGACGGCGTGTTCCTGGAACAGCTCGACACCGACCCGGCGCGCTTCCTGCCGGACGTGGAGGACGCGCAGCTCGGCGCGGACGTCGTGCGCATCGACCTCAACCAGCCGATGGCCGAGCTGCGCCGCACGCTCTCCCGCTACCCGATCAAGACGCGGTTCTCGCTCACCGGCCCGATGGTGGTCGCGCGCGACATCGCGCACGCGCGCCTGAAGGAGCGCCTGGAGCGCGGCGAGGGCCTGCCCCAGTACGCGAAGGACCACGTGATCTACTACGCCGGCCCGGCGAAGACGCCGCACGGCTACGCGTCGGGATCGTTCGGGCCGACGACCGCGGGCCGCATGGACTCGTACCTGGAGCAGTTCATGGCCGCCGGCGGCAGCTTCGTGACGCTCGCCAAGGGCAACCGCAGCAAGCAGGTGACCGAGGCGTGCAAGAAGTACGGCGGCTTCTACCTCGGCTCGATCGGCGGCCCAGCGGCGATCCTCGCGCAGGAGAGCATCCGCAAGGTGGAGGTGCTCGACTTCGCGGACCTGGGGATGGAGTCGGTGTGGCGGATCGAGGTCGTGGACTTCCCCGCGTTCCTGGTCGTGGACGACAAGGGGAACGACTTCTTCGCGTGAGAGGTTGCGCGCGGAGGCGCGCGGGCGGGGTGCCGCACATGCCGCGGCGATCTGCGGCACGCGGCAACGGGGCGCAACGCAGGCAGCGACAGCGCGGGCGCTCCGTGTGCACGGTCGCGGGTGATCCGCCGCAGAAGCTCGATTACGCGCAGCCGGCATCAGGAGCCGCCGCGGCTCCCGGCGCCAGGATGCAGGCGCGGCCCGCGACCGCGTCCCCGCGACCCCGCTTACGCGCGGGGACTGGACACAGCGACGAGTCACGCCTTCCGCGGAACGCGTACTCCTGCCAAGAGTGGCGATCGCTTTCCGAGCACAACACCGATCTTCGGCGGATATGGGGATCCCCCGTGTTCGACGACCTCGAATCAGCCGCAGCCGCCGCGTTGGTACTGGTCGCGTGGGCTCCCCGGATCGTCTTGCGGTCGAAGCCGACTTTCGTCGCTCCGCAGCCACGGCCCGAGCATCGAGCGCACCGAGGCGCCCAAACGGCTGACGCGGCGTGAGAGGCGTGGGCCCCAACACCAGGAGCCTGCGCCACCGCACACCGACCGGCCACATGCGTGCGGGCTGCGCTTCCCCGCAACGGCGCGGGCCACTGCCGAGGAGCATCTATGGCCCGCGCACCAAGTGTCCCTTGACGGCCGATGGGTCGGGCACGGACGGCGCTCTTACTCCGTCCGCGCCCGCGCCACCAGCCGCACGGCCCCACCGCCGGTGAGCCCTTCCGCCACCGACGGACGCGCGCGGCGCAGCTCGATGCGCTCGGCGAGGTCCTCACCCCCGAGTTCCAGCAACCGCGCGCGCACGGCCGCCATCCGCGCCTCACCCAACGCGCGCGCCGCCACCCGCGTGCGCTGGTCGGCGCGGCGCTCGGCGCCGGGGCGCAGCAGGTCGAGCGTGGTGCTGAGCGCGGCGTCGACCTGAGCGCGCTCGGCCAGCAGCGTGCGGCTCTCGTGCAGCGCCGTGCCGCCGTCGGCGCCCAGAGCGATGCGCGCGTGCGCTGCGGCGAGCGCCGCGTCGATCCGTCGGTCGAGGTCGCCGAGGCGGGCGCGCAGCCGGCCGGCGAGCGCCGACACGTCCGCGGGGCCAGGGTTCGCCAGCACCCGCGCGCGCTCCTCGTCGCCGGCCCCCAG
>DATGPD010000605.1:0-3530 GCA_035305285.1 Planctomycetota bacterium | reverse complement strand
TGGCGGCGCGGAACGCGTCGCGGTCGAGGCGCGCGCGGTCCGCCATCGCGAGCCCGCCGACGGTGACCCGCCCACCGGCGAGATCCAGCTCGACCCCCGCGACGTCGGCAGTCGCGCCGTTGAGCGCCTCCAGCGTGCCCTGCAGCGCGTCGCGCGCGAGCGGGCCGGCGAGCGTCCGGTGGCCGATCCACAGCCCGACGGCGAGCAGCACGACGACGACGATGCCGACGATGCGCACGGGCGGCCCCTGCCCGCCACGCTCGAACAGCTCGCGGTAGGTCAGCTTGCCGCGCCCGTCGCCGCCGAACAGCAGCCACGCGACCACGCGCGTCGACCGCTTCGCCATCCAGCGCTGGTAGCGCTCCGAGCCTTCCTCCACTGCCGCCATGCGGCCACGGAAAGCGCGCAGGCCCCGCCACAGCAGCACGCCGGAGGCGACGCCGAACGCCAGCCCGAGCGCGAGCCCGCCGGTCGTCGCGTAGTGCTCCAGCCCGAACCAGGCGAACACCGGCGCGTTGACCAGCGCCGCGAACACGCCCTGCAGCGGACCGTCGAGGAGGATCCTGCCGACCGCGAACGACGCGCCGAGCAGCGGCAGCGACAGCAGCTTGGCGACCAGCGTGACCACGCCGAACACGGCGAGGTTCGCGTTCAGCACGAGCACGAGGAACACGAGCGCAAGGATCAGCCCCGGCGCCTGCGCGAATCCCCCGCCGAGGTCGCCGGGCAGGAAGAACCCGGGCACGAACCCGAGCATCCCGCCGAGCGTCGCCGCGAGCAGCACTTGCGTGGCGGTCGCCTTGCCGCGGAGGATCTTGCCCAGCTTGCGCGTGATCAGCATCGCGGGCCGTTGTAGCGGCCGCGCCGCCCGGACCGAAGCACCCCACGGAGCGCGCAAGCAGCGTGGTCGGGGAAACGTGCCTGCAGTCCTTGCACGGCGCGCGACCGTTCGCCGCGCCGCAGCGGCAGGCGCGTTCAGCGCCCCGAGCGTTGGAGCACGAACGCCACTTCGACGCTCGTCTCGCCCGGCCCGCCGCGGAACCGCCACGTGCGCACCGCGGCGAGCGCTGCCTCGTCGAGCGCTGCGCGGCCGCTGCTCCGCACGACCGCCGCGGCACCGACCGCACCGTCCGCGTCGACCCGCACCTGGACCACCACGGTCCCTTCCCACCCTCGCCGGCGGGCGAGCCACGGGTAGGCCGGCGGCGGGTTCCGGCCGGGGATCACTTCGAGCACGTGCGCCGCCGGGGTCGGCCGCAGCGGCGCCGGCGGCTCGGCGGGCGCCGCCGCAGCAGGCGGCGCGAGCGGGCGGCGAGCCGTGGCCAGCCAGGCGCTGGCGCGGCGCTCGTCGCGCGGCGGCACGAAGATCGCCTCCACGCGCGGGTCGAAGGCCCCGGCCTCGACCTCCAGTTCCTCTTCCACCGGCTCGGCGAGCGGCGGCTCGACTTCGACCGACTCCACGACGACTGCCTCGCGCGGCAGGGGCGTCGTCTCCACGGCAACCGCATCCTCGGTGGGCAGCAGCTCGACCGCGAGCGCCGGACGCGCGGGACGCGGGACTCCCGAGCCGAGCCAGACCGCGGTGCCCAGCGCGGCTCCGTGCAGGAGCACGGACCAGCCCAGAGTGCGGACGGTCGTCACCGACGCACCACCCACGTGCGACCGGACGCGGGCGCGGCCGGCCCCGTGCCTGTACGGCGTGCACGCCGCATCGCGCCACTCAGGATCGACATCCGCGCTCGGGTCATGGAAAACGGGGGACAGGCTCCGCGGTTCGGCGCTCCGCCCGGGAGCGCCACAGGATAGTCCGGCGCGTGCGGACTGCGACGCCCTGTCGGCTCGGCCCCCTGGCGGTCCGGGCGTCGCACCCCCCGAGCACATACGGGCCGCGATCCTGCCGGCAGAAGAAGACGATGGTTCGTCTCGCTCCGACGCGGTGCGGTCGCGATGATCCCGCGCCCCGATGAATGAGCGACCCGCCGCGAAGTAGCCGGCCCGAATTGCATCCGGCCGAGGAGATCCGCTTGATCGCGGGCGCCAAGCACGGCGACCACGGCAGCTTTGAAGAGCTCGTCGACCGCTACATGGGCAAAGCGATGACCGTCGCACGAGCGTACGTCCGCAACCGGGAGGACGCCCTGGAGCTGGCACAAGAAGCCTTCTACCGGGTCTACCGCAGCCTCGACCGGTTCCGCGAAGGAGAGGCCTTCGCGCCGTGGTTCTACCGGATCCTGCGCAACACCTGCCTGAACTGGCTGGACAAGCACAAGAAGCGGCGCCACGCCTCGCTCGATGCTCCGATCGGCGGCGACCCCGACGGGGCGCCGATGAGCCATGCGGACCCGTCGACCGTGCGCCCCGAGCGCCAGGTCGAACAGTCCGAGGAACAACGAATGCTGCGCGCCGCGCTGGACCGACTCCCGCTGATCCACCGCGAGATCCTCCTCCTGCGCCACTTCCAGGACCTCGACTACGCGAGCATCGCGCAGGTGCTCGACATCCCGATCGGCACCGTGATGTCCCGGCTGTTCCACGCCCGGCGCAAGTTGAAGGAGGCGCTCGACGCGTACATGGAGGGCCGGAAATGAGCGAGGTCCAGCCTGGCGAAGCACCGGCCACCGAACGCCAGCTCCTGCTGACGGCGTGGCTCGACGGCGAACTGGATCCGGCCGAGCGCGCGCGCTTCGAGCGCATGCTCGCCGAAGACCCCGAACTGGCGGCCGACGCGGCAGCGCAGAAGGAGCTGATCGACCTCACCCGCTCGCCCAGCGTTCTGGAGCCGACCGAAGCGGAGATGCGCCGGTTCTGGGCGAGCTTCTACAACCGCACCGAGTGGCAGGTCGCCTGGATCCTGCTCCTCCTCGGCGTCGCCGGTCTGCTCGGCGAAGGGCTCTACCTCTTGATCAGCAGCGCCCTGAGCTGGACGGTGAAGGCCGCGGTGCTGTCGACCCTGTCCGGTGGCGCCCTCCTGATCTGGAACACCGCCCGCCTGAAGATGCGCACGAGCCGCTTCGACCGGTACCGCGGAGTGATGCGATGATCGTCACGACGACGCCGGACGTCCCCGGCAAGCGCGTCGTCGCCACGCTCGGCCTCGTGCGCGGGTCGTCGGTGCGCACCCGCCATCTGCTCACCGACTTCGCCGAGTGGGTGCGCAACCTCGTCGGGGCCGAGCTGCACCACTACACCAAGATGATCGCCGAGTCCCGTGAGCAGGCGCTCGACCGCATGATCGCGGACGCGCAGCGCCTCGGCGCGAACGCCATCGTCTGCGTGCGCTTCGGGACGATGAAGGTCGCGAGCGGCGCGGCCGAGATGTTCGTGTACGGGACGGCGGTGCGCGTCGAGGACGCCAGGGCTGATCCCGGCGCGAGGTCGGCGTCGGCGCGGCACAACGACCCGACGGGTCGCGGGCTCGACGCGGGCGGGAGAGGAACGAACGAGAGTCGGAGCATGGTCAGCCTCCTGCGCGGCCCGCCCCGAGTCGACGGAACACCATTCGAGACACCAAGAGAAGTGGCCGCGGGCGC
>DATGPD010000604.1:0-3875 GCA_035305285.1 Planctomycetota bacterium | reverse complement strand
GGAGGTCGTCGCCGAGCGGCCGGGGAGCTGCCCGATCTGCGGGATGGCGCTCGAACCCCGGATGCCGGTCCCCGACCAGGGGCCGAGCGAGGAAGAGCGCGACATGCTGCGGCGGCTGCTCGTGTCGCTGCCGTTTGCAGTCCCGGTCGTCGCGCTCGGAATGGGGGACATGGTGCCGGCGGTGTCCCACCTCCTGTCCGCGCGCGCGTCCGCCGTCGTCCAGTTCGCGTTGACCCTCCCGGTGGTCGGCTACGGCGGGGCGCCCTTGTTCGCGCGTGCGGTCGCCTCGCTGCGGAATCGGCGCGCCAACATGTTCACCCTCATCGGTCTCGGGATCGCGGCGGCGTTCGTCTGGAGCGCACTCGTCGCGCTCGTGCCGCGCCTCGCGTCCGACGGCCCGCACGGCGCGCTTCCGGTCTACTTCGAGGCCGCGGCCGCGATCACCGTGCTGACCCTGGTCGGTCAGGTGCTGGAGCTGCGCGCGCGGCGGCGCACCGGGGATGCGATCGTCGCGCTGCTCGGGCTTGCGCCCAAGACCGCGCGGCGCATCGCGGCCGACGGCAGCGAGCACGAGGTCGACCTCGCGCAGGTCGCGGTGGGCGACCGCCTGCGGGTGCGACCGGGCGAGAAGATCCCGGTCGACGGCATCGTGCTCGAAGGGCACGGCACGGTCGACGAATCGATGCTCACCGGCGAGCCGATGCCGGTCGAGAAGGGGCCGGGCGCGCGGGTCACCGGCGGCACGGTCAACGGCACGACCGGGCTGATCGTGCGTGCCGAGCGGGTGGGCGCGGACACCGTCCTCGCGCAGATCGTGCGCGTGGTCGGCAAGGCGCAGCGCAGCCGGGCCCCGGTCCAGGCGCTCGCCGACCGCATCGCCGCCGTGTTCGTCCCGGCGGTCATCGCGATCGCGCTCATCACGTTCGCCGCGTGGGCGATTGCCGGGCCGTCGTTCGCGGACGCGTTCGAGAGCGCGGTCGCGGTGCTGATCATCGCGTGCCCCTGCGCGCTCGGCCTCGCGACCCCGATGTCGGTGATGGTCGGCGTGGGCCGGGGCGCGGCCGCGGGGATCCTGGTACGCGACGCGCGCGCGTTCGCCGCGCTCGCCAGGGCGGACACCGTCGTGTTCGACAAGACCGGCACGCTGACCGAGGGCCGCCCGGAGCTGGTCGCGGTCGACGCGCTACCCGGCGTCGACGCGGACGCGATGCTCGCGCGCGCGGCGGCGGTCGAGGCGGCGAGCGAGCACCCCCTCGCCGCCGCGATCGTGGGCGGCGCCCGCGCGCGTGGCCTGCACCCGCCGCCGGTGCGCGACTTCCGCGCGGCTCCGGGCAAGGGGGTCGCAGGCGTGGTCGACGGCGTGTTGGTCCGGGTCGGCACCGCCGCCCACCTCGAAGCAGCGGGCATCGCGCTCGACGGGATCGGCGAACTGGTCGAGCGGCACCGCGCGCAGGGCCGCACTGCGGTCGTGGTCGCCGAAGGCGAGCGCGCGTGCGGCGTGCTCGCGGTCGCGGACCGGGTGAAGGCCTCGACGCCGGCGGCGATCGAAGCGCTGCGCGCCGCGGGTCTGCGCCTCGTGCTGCTGACCGGGGACGCTCGGGCGACCGCGCTCGCCGTCGCCAGGCCGCTGGGCATCGAGCACGTCGAGGCCGAGGTGCTGCCTGAGGCGAAGGCGGAGGTCGTCGCGCGCCTGCGCGCGCAGGGCCACGTGGTCGCGATGGCGGGCGACGGCATCAACGACGCCCCGGCGCTCGCGCAGGCCGACGTCGGCATCGCGATGGGCACCGGCACCGACGTCGCCATCGAGAGCGCCGACGTCACCCTGGTGCAGGGCGACCTCCGCGGGATCAACCGCGCCCGCACGCTGGCGCGCGCGACGCACCGGAACATCGCGCAGAACCTGTTCTTCGCGTTCGCCTACAACGCGCTCAGCGTGCCGCTCGCCGCCGGCGCGTTCTATCCCGCGCTCGGGTGGCGGCTGTCCCCGATGGTGGCGAGCCTCGCGATGAGCTTGTCGTCGGTGTCGGTGATCGCCAACGCGCTGCGCCTGCGCCGCCTCCGCCTGTGACGCGGCGCGGCGCCGCTACTTGTGGTACGGATCGCCGCGCAGGATCGCGTGCGCGCGGTAGAGCTGCTCGACGAGCACGAGCAGCGCGATCTCGTGCGGCAGCGTGAGGCGCGACAGGCTGAGCCGCTGGCGTGCGGCGGCGAGCACGGTTCCGTGCAGCCCGTGCGCGCTGCCGACTGCGAAGGCGACCGCGCGCTCGCGCTGCTGCCAGCCGGCCAGCTCGCGCGCCAGTTCGGGCGACGACCATTCCCTGCCCGCACGGTCGAGTGCGACGAGCAGCGCGCCGGCCGGGACCTTCGCGAGCAGGCGCTCGCCTTCGCGCGCGAGCGCCTGGTCGACATCCGCGGCGCGCGCCTTCGGCGCCACGTCCTCGCCCGCGATCGGGGTCCACTCGACGTGCGCGTGCCGGCCGAGCCGGCGCAGGTAGTCGCCGACCATCTCCGCGATGGCCGCCGACCGCGGCTTGCCGACGGTCAGCAGGACGACCTTCACGCCCGGCTCGTCTGGTAGCGGTCAGTCACGCCGACCCCGAGCCAGGACCCCTCGCGCGTGTAGCGGATGCTGCGCTCGCCCGCGAGCATGCGCGGCACGACGTCGAGCGCCATCTCGACGCACTCGTTCTGGTTGCAGTAGCGGAACAACCCCTGCCGGCCGACCGAGATCACGTTGCCCGCCTCGCCGACGGCGTCGAGGAGCGCGGCGGCCTTCTCCTTGTAGCCCTGCACCTGCACCGGGTAGGCGTGCCGCGTGCGGACGACGTCCCAGCCGAGCACTTCGTCCGGCTTGAACCAGCGGAACCGGAGCGCGGCGCGGATGCAGTCCTCGGCGATCTCCGCGTCGCTGCGCTGCCACGCCGGCTCGTCGGGGCTCATCGCCACCTCCAGCGCGAGGCCGGTCGTGCCCGGCGGACTCATGTCGGCGCCGAACAGGCCGAACTCGGTCGTGCGCTGGAACGGCACCGCAGGGTCGGGGAAGTAGATCCAGTGGTAGTCGGAGGCGACCGGCCTGGCGAGCCGCAGGAACACGAACGCCATGCCGCGGAACGGCAGCCGGTTCTCAGCCAGCAGGCCCTCGGCCCGCTCGCCGAACAGCATGCGCACGAGCGCGGGCAGCGGGATGGTCGACACCAGGGTGGAGAACGCCGCGAAGCGCGAGCCGTCGGCGAAGCGCAGGGCGACGACGTCGCCGCGCGCGTCGCGCTCTACCGCCTGGACCAGCCGGCCGAACTCGAACACGCCGCCGGCCGCCTCGATGTGCCGGCGCAGGTGGTTCTGCAGGGTGCCTGCGCCGCGCCTGGTGTAGAGGAAGTCCTTGCGGAACTCGCTGTGGGTCTTCTTGAAGTCGTCCGCGCCGAGCCAGCGGTGCGCAACCATCTTCTTCACCAGATCCCAGACCGAGTCGACCGTGATCCGGTCCGACGCCGTGCGCGCGTCGAGCTGGTGCGGCTCGATCCCCCAGACCTTGTGCGTGTACGGGCCGAAGTAGACGTCGTACAGGGTCTTCCCGAAGCGCGCCTTCGTCCACGTCGCGAAGCTGTCGTCCGGCGGTCGCCGCACGAGGTTGCACAGGCGGTTCCAGGCGACGTCGATCCCCGCACGCATGGTGAGCAGCGGGCTGATGCTGCGCACGATATCGACGATCCCGAACGGGTAGGGGACGAAACGCCCGGCGAAGTGCTGCGAGGTGCGCTTGGTGACGGTGATCAGGTCGTCGCCGCAGACCTCCTGCAGCATCGTGCGCAGGACCGGGTTGTCGGTGACGAACTCGTGCGGCCCGTAGTCGAAGCGGAAGCCGTGCGATTCGAACG
>DATGPD010000603.1:0-7242 GCA_035305285.1 Planctomycetota bacterium | reverse complement strand
TACGCCGACGAGGTCGGCTGGCTGGGCACCCTGATGCGCGCCGCGCCGTCCGGAGCCTTCGCGTGGCTGCCGCCGGGTGTGTGGCTCCTCCTCGTTGCCGCGCTGGCGATGGCCTTCGTCCTGCGTGCGACGCGCTTCGGGCGGCACGCCCTCGCGATCGGCTCGAACGAGGCCACCGCGCGCCTGTGCGGCATCGACCTCGAGCGCACGCGGCTCCTGGTGTATGCCGCGGCCGGCGCGTGTGCCGGCCTCGCCGGCGTGCTGCAGTTCGGTTACCTCGGCATGGGCGACCCGACCACCGCCCAGGGGCTGGAGCTGCGCGTCATCGCCGCGGTGGTCATCGGCGGGGCGAGCCTGTCGGGCGGGGAAGGCTCGGTCGTCGGCACGCTCGCCGGCGCGCTCCTCATGACCGTCATCGACAACGGCTGTGCCAAGCTCGGCGTGGACAACTGGGTCCAGGAGATCGTCACCGGCGCGATCATCGTTGCCGCGGTCGCGCTCGATCGCCTGCGCGCGCGCTGATCCACCGCGGCGCGCGACCGGGACGCCGGCGCTGCCCGAGCGCATGCCTCACTCCTGTTCGACGGGTGCGTAGAGCCCGGGCGCGACTTCCTGCAACCGGCCGCGTCGCACCAGCTCCTGCCACACTTCCGGCGGATACTGCTCGGGGCCGCGCACCGCGAAGATCCCCGAGCGGTCGCCCTTGGTCGTCGGGTTGCGTCCGAGACGCGACTCGTCGTCGAGGCGCGCGAGTTTGAGGCGCTTGCGCAGGGCCTTCATGGCGCGCTGCAGCGTCTCCTTGGTGAAGGAGCCGTCGGGATTGCGCTGGACGAGATCGGACGCGGCGTCGTTCATCGCACGTCCGTTGTAGCGGCCCGCGCAGGAGCGGTGGCATCGCACCCGCAAGACCTCCGTGGAATGGCGGACGGCTCGCTCCCGCCGACGATGCACCCGAGCCGGGCAGCGACCGGTCCATCCGAGTGGCGGAGGCCGTCATGCGACGGCGCGCGGCATGCTCCGTGCGGGTGCCGCCGCGGCGCAATCGCTGCACGAGGGTGCGTGAGCTTTCGAGCACGGAGCGTGCGTATAAGCACCGCATGTTCCCTCGCGTCCACCCCTCCCTCCTCCTCACACTGAGCGCGGTCGCGGCCGTCCCGGCTCAGCAGCTCGGCTCCAGGACGACCGCGATCGTCACGCCGGAAGGCGTGTTCTACGAGCACGCGCGTGCGCCGGTCGCGCAAGCGCTCGGCACCAATCCCTCGCCGATGGGCCTGCGCTGGACGTACTCGCAGGCGAGCACCCGGTCGATCGTCGATTCCACCAGCGTCGGCAACCACGGGACGCTCGGCTGGCTCGGGCTGGACCTGAACAACCAGCGGCTGTCGCTGGTCGGGATGGCGGAGGACTCGACGCCGCCGAACTTCGTGTTCGAGGCGCCCATGGCCGGCATCTCCGGCATCGACGTCAAGGCGGCCGACAAGGCGCCGGCCTGCGCGGTGGCCGTCCTGCAGAGCGGCAGCGGCACCCTGGAGTACTACGTCGGCGGCTCGTCCACTCCGCTGTGGACGGTGAGCTACCAGCACACCTTCGAGATCGCGATCTCCGACGACGGTCGCTACGTCGCCGCCGGCTACTCGCCCACGCAGAACACTTCGCAGGTCGACGTCTACGACGCGAACTCGGCCACGCCGAGCACGCCGATCCAGACGCTGACCGCGACGACCCACGGCTTCCGCCACCTCGACATCTCGGGCGACGGGTCCACGGTGCTGCTCGCCACCAACACGCGTGACCACGTCTTCGACGTGGCGACCGGGAACGAGCTGTTCAACGCGACGACCGTATCGCACGACGCGCACACGATCAACCGCGACGGCACCGTGTTCGCGCGCGCCGGGTTCAATCCGATCCGCGCCTGGTGGCGAACCGGCGGGGTTTACAACGAGGTGCTGACCTTCAACGACACGTCGCTCGGCTTCGCGGTGCACACCGCTGCGGACGTGTCGGCCGACGGGACGACCTTCGTGTGCGCCGGCTACGATGCGCAGGCGAACGCCCGCATGCGGGTCCACTGCTTCACGCTCACCCCGACCGGCTCGACGCTGCTGTGGTCGTTCGTCAGCGACGGCTCGGGCCAGTACCAGACCACGCCGCAGGCGGTGTCGGTGTCCGACGACGGCAAGTACATCGCGGTCGGCTCGTGGGGCACGCAGAACAACGACCACGCCGAGGCCCTGCTGTTCGATCGTGACGTCGGGCCCGTGCCGATCGCCACGGTCGACACGCCCGGTTCGGTCTTCGACCTCGACCTGTCCGGCGACGGCCAGTTCCTGGTGATCGGGACGAAGTCGGTGCACGCCAATGTCTTCGGCAACGGCGGCGAGGCCTACAGCTTCGACCGCGGCGGCCAGGACCACTGGCTGGTCGGCACGCCGTCGATCGGGCGCACGATCGATCTCCGCACCGGTGGCTCCTCCGGTGAGCCGGTGTTCATCGGCCTCGCCACCGGCCTCGGCTCGCCCATTCCGATCCCCGGCGTGAGCGGCGCCCTGGAGCTCGACCTCGGCTCGGCCGTGTTCCTGTTCGCCGGCAGCGTGCCGCCGAGCGGCGTGCACTCGCTGTCCCTGGTCGTGCCGAACGTGCCGTTCTTCATCGGCACCTCGATCTACACCCAGGCGCTGACGATGACCGCGCCGGCGTTCAGCAACCCGCTGCTGCTCTGGCTGACGCCGTAAGGCCTCGCGCGGCGGGGCGGCGCTTCGCCGGCGCCGCCCCGCCGTGCTCCGGCGGCCGCGCGCGCTCGGTTCCGCCGCAGCTCGCGATTATCGTGGACCGCGATGGGCCGGCAGTGGCTGCAGAAGAACCGTGAGATCAACGCGCACAAGCGCGGCAAGCTGTTCAACAAGCTCGTGCGCGAGATCACCGTCGCGGCGCGCGCCGGGCTTCCCGACCCCGCGCTGAACCCGAAGCTCGCGGTCGCGGTCGAGGCGGCGCGCAAGCAGTCGCTGCCCGGCGACACGATCCAGCGCGCGATCAAGAAGGGCGCGGGTCTGCTCGGCGAGCAGGCCGACCTGGAACTGGTCACCTACGAGGGCTACGCGCCGCACAAGGTGCCGGTGATCGTCGAGTGCCTGACCGACAACCGCAACCGCACGTCGCCGGACATCCGCAGCCTGTTCAAGAAGGGCGTGTTCGGCACGAAGGTCGCGTTCCTCTTCGACCACGTGGGGATCGTGGAGGCGACGACGCCGCAGGCCGGCGTCGACCTGGAAGCGGCGGCGATCGAGGCGGGCGCGCAGAACGTCGAGTCGCTCGAACAGGTGCCCGAAGGCCACAGCGGCGCGCGCTTCTACACCGAGCGCGCCGACCTCGACGCGGTCGCCAAGGTGCTGCGCGGCGCGGGCTGGTCGGTGACCACCGCGGAGATGAGCTACGTGCCCAAGGAGACCGTGCAGCTCACCGCCGAGCAGCGCGCCGAGGTCGAGCAGTTCCTCGAAGCGATCGACGACCACGACGACGTACACCGGATCTACACCGCCCTGCCGTAGCGGCCATGTTCCCGCTCGATCCCGACGCCGAAGCGATGCGCCGCACGGGGCTCGCGGCGATCGAGCACGCGGTCGCCCACCTGGCCGGCCAGCGCGGCCTCCGCGTCGCCCGGCGCTACGGTGCCGCCGAGCTGCGCGCGCTGGTCGACGAACCCCTGCCCGAGGAGGGCGCCGGACTGGAGGCGTGCCTGCAGCGGTTCTTCGCCGACCTGCTGCCGCACTGCACGCAGGTCAACCACCCGCGCTTCTTCGCGTACGTGCCGGGGCCCGGGAGCTGGGCGGGCGCCATCGGTGAACTGGCGGCCGCGGTCGCCAACCTGTTCGTCGGCACCTGGCTCGGCGGCGCGGCGATGGTCCAGCTCGAGCTGACCGCGATCGGCTGGCTGCGCCAGGCGCTCGATCTGCCCGCGGGGTTCTCCGGGACGATCACGTCGGGCGGCTCGCTCGCCAACCTGAGCGCGCTCGCCGCCGCCCTGGCCGCCGCACCCGCGCGGCGCGAGCACGCGGTGGTGTACGCGAGCACCGAGACGCACTACTCGATGGCGAAGGCGGCGCGCGTGCTCGGCGTCGCGGAGAACCGGATCCGCCTGCTGCCCGTGCGCGCCGACCAGACGCTCGATCCCGCGGCGCTGGCGGAAGCCATCGCCGCCGACCGCGCCGCCGGGCTCTGGCCGGCGTTCGTGTGTGCCAACGCGGGGACGACGTCGACCGGGGCGATCGACGACCTCGCACGCCTCGGCGAGGTCAGCCGGGCGGCGGGGGCGTGGTTCCACGTCGACGCCGCGTACGGCGGCGCCTTTGCGCTGCTGCCCGACGGCCGCGCGCAGTTCGCCGGGTGGCAGCACGCCGACTCGATCACCCTCGACCCGCACAAGGGCCTGTACGTGCCCTTCGAGTGCGGCTGCCTCCTCACTCCGCGCACCGACGCGCTGCACGCGGCCTTCGCGCCGGGCGAGGCGGACTACCTGCAGGACGTGCCGCCCGACGAGGTGAACTTCTTCGCGCGCGGCCCCGAGCTGACCCGCGGCGCCCGCGCGCTCAAGCTGTGGTTTGTCCTGCGCGCCTGCGGTCTCGCCCAGATCCGCGCCGCCATCGCGCGCGACGTCGCCCACGCCCGCCTCGCGCACGACCTGCTCGCCGCCGACCCGGACTTCGAGATCGTCACCCCGCCGCGCCTCTCGGTGTTCACCTTCCGCCGTCGCGGCAGCGAGGCCGACAACCGACGCCTGCTCGAAGCGATCCTCGCCGACGGCAGCACGATGCTCTCGTCGTCGCGCGTCGACGGGCGCTACGTCCTCCGCTTCTGCGCCCTCAATCCGCGCACCACGGGCGACGACGTCCGCACCGCGGTCGCGACGGTGCAGCGACTGGTGCACGCCTGATCCGTCCTGCGCGAGGTCCGGTCCGCGCTGCCCTGCCGCCGGTCCTCCGCGGGTCGCGCGGCGTTCCGCGTTCGAGCGGGGCCGCCGGGCCGCTCAGGTCCCGTCCACCAGGCCGACCGCGGCGCGCGCGACGAAGCCCGTGGCGAGCGGGTGGGTGACCTCGATCCAGTCGCCGTGCTCGCCGGCGACGCGGACGGTCTCGCCGGGGCGCAGCGCGAGGATCGTCGCAGCGCCCGCGTCCGGCTCGGCGCGCAGCGCGGAGGCCTGCAGCACGACCGCGCTCGTGGGTTGCGGCCAGGCCTGCTGCACGGCCACCCGCACCCCGAGCGCGAGGCCGGCGAGCCCGGCGGCGGCCGCGACGGCGCGCACCGTGGCGCGGCGGCGCGCGGCGAACCACACGAGCACGCCGACGACCTGCAGTGCGGTCGCGAGTCCGAGCTGTTCGCCCGCGGTCAGGCGCGCGAGCGGCGCGAGCAGCACCTCCCCGAGGGTGGCCGGCGGCGGCTCGACGCCCAGCCGCGCTTCCACCACGGCCACGTTGGCGCGCAGCTCGGCATCGCGCGGGAGGTGGCCCAGCGCGCGCCGGTAGTGCCACAGAGCTTCCGCCGGCCGATCCAACCGGAACGCCGCGTTGCCGAGGTGGAACAGGACGTCGCCGTGCGGCGCGTCCGGCATCGCCAGCGCGGTGGTGAAGCACTCGTGCGCGCGCGCGAAGTCGCCGGCGCGGTACAGCCGCAGACCCTCTGCCAGCGGATCTTCCTGTGCGCGCATCCCCGCGCAGCACGCCGCCGCCGCCACGCACAACACCAGCGCCCTCATCGCCGACCTCCGCAGCGGAACTGCGCTTCCAACGCGTCGACCAGTTGCCTCGCCTCGCCGGCGTCCGCCGCGCGCGCCGCTCCCCCGTACCGCAAGGCCCCGAAGCGCTCCACCAGCCGCGCCACGCGCCCGGCGAGCGCGGCCTCGATGCCTGCCGCGAGCAGGCGCTGCTCCAGGTCGGGACCGATGACCGCGGCCGGCGGGCAGCGGAGGCGATCAGCGAGGTAGCCGACGAACGCGTCGCCGGTGTCGGCGTCCGGGGCGGCGACGCGCGCCGCGAACGTCGCCGCGGCCCGGCGCGCGCGCTCGCCGAGCGGATCGAGGCGCGCGCGCTCGCGCCGGCGGTGGAACCAGGCGAGCGCGGCGAACAGCACCCAGGGAGCCGCCAGTGCGCCCGCCAGCAAGCCGCCCGACAGCCGCGCCGGGCCACTGCCCCGCGCCGCGCTCGTCGATCCGAGATCGAACACGTCATCGACTCCCGGCACGCGCCGCGGTGCGGGCTCGGCGACGGTCTCCGTCCCGCTCCCCCCGACGACCTCCAGTGCGATCGGCCCGCTCTCCACCCGGCGATAGCCCGCCGGCGACGCCGGGTCGAAGAACGCGAACCCGATCGGCGGCAGCGTCGCGCCGGCGCGCACCGGCCGCAGGTCGTAGCGGATCGTCCGTGCCCGCGCGTCGACCTGCTCGACCTTCCCGAGCACGTGGAAGTCGGGCGACGCGAGCGCCGGCGCCGCGAACCGGGTCAGGTCCCCGTCGCCCGCGATCTTCACCGTCAGCCGGCAGGTCTCGCCGACCGCCAGCCGCCGCGGCTCGACCTCCGCGTCCACGGTGAAGCGGCCGACTGCGCCCGTGAACTCGGGCGGCTGTCCGTCCAGAGGCCACGGGTCGACCTGTAGCGTCAGGCTCTCCGCCTGCGCGCACCCTTCGCGCCGGTCGGCGGCCACGCGCCCCTGCACGAAGTCCTCGGTGAAGCGCGTCGCCCACGCGTAGCGCAGGCCAGGCCCCGGCACCTCCAGCGCGCCGGCGTGCGTCGGCAGGAGCACGCGCGTGATCTCGTACGCGACGAAGGTGCGCCCGTCGTGCTCGACCTCGCCCAGCGGCGTTGCGTGCGCCACCGCCTCGTCGAGCGCGAACGTCACGCCGGTCGCCGGCGCCGCGTTCCCGCCGGAGACCACCGCGTGCGGCAGCCCGGCGCAGAAGCTCGCGCGGAGCTGAGCCTGCACCTGCAGCGGGCGGGCGAACATCGGCACGAGGTGTTCGGCGGCGAACGCGCGCGTGAAGCCGAAGCGGATCCGCACGGTGATCGGCTCGTGCAGGAAGGCGCGCGTCCGGTCGGCGTGCAGCGCGACGAACGCGTCCGGCGACGGTGCCGGCTCGGCGAGCGCCTCCAGGCGCAGCGTCGGCGTGCTCAGCGTCGTGCCGGCCACGGTCGCGGTGAGCGGCGGCACGGTGAACGAGCCCGGCCGCTGCGCGACGACCCGGATCGGCCACAG
>DATGPD010000602.1:0-8415 GCA_035305285.1 Planctomycetota bacterium | reverse complement strand
CCCCCTGCCGGCCAGCGCGCCGGGCACCACCGCGCGCGGCATCGCCTTCGACCGCTTCGGCAACGGCGGCCAGGGCTCGTTCTTCTGCGCCGACGGCGGCGCGGCGATCACCGAGTCGAGCCGCACGGGCACCCTCCTGCGCACGCTCACCAACCCGCATCCGAACGCCACCGCGCTCGCGGTCGACGACACCTACCGCCTGCTCTGGGTGTTCGGCCCGGGCGGCAGCACGCGGCCGGGCCAGGGCGTCGTCGGCATCGCGATCGACCTGCAGACCGGCGTCGCGGCGGGCCAGATGGTGCTCGGCGATCCCGCGTACGGCAGCTCGCCGGTCGGCGGCACGGTGACCGGCGTCGAGTTCTCCACCTACGCGCACGACCACACGGTGTACCGGTTCGTGATCGCGACCCAGGGCACGACGCACACCGTGTACGAGCTGGAAGGCCGGTTCGGCTACGGCGTGCGCTGCGGCGGGACGATCTCCTTCCGCGGCGACGCCGCGTACGCCGGCAACGCGGCGTGGACCGTGACGCTGGCGGGCAGCACCGCCGCGAACGCCTTCCTCCTCCTCGGCACGCGGCAGACGGTGACCGCACCGCCGCCGCTCTTCGCCTCGGGGTGTTCGCTGCACGTCGCCCTCGTGCCCGCGCCGGTCATCGTCGGCGGCGCGCCGGTGCAGGGCGGCACGAGCCAGCTCGCGCTCCCGATCCCCCCCGGGATCCAGGGCTCGGTCGCGCTGCAGTGGATCGAGGCGCCGGCGGGTGGAGTGCCGCTGCGTTCCTCGGACGGCGGCGAAGTGTTCGTGCGCCGCTGACGCGGCTTCGACCGCTCGTGCGCGCGTCCCTGGTCTCCCGCGCGTACGGGGCTCGCCCTCGTCCCGGCACCCCTTCCGCGACCTGACACGGCCTCGCGCCGCGCCGTCGTCGCCTGCCTCGTCCTGTCTCGCCGCGCGCGGACAGCGACGGCCGCACCGCGCGCGCGCGGCCGAGATCGACGCGATCGTGGCCGCCGCAGGAGCGGGCGACACGCCGACCCTCGCGATCGCGGTCACCGACCGGATCGGCAACGTGCTGCGCGCCTGGAACCGCGACCCGTCGTCGAACCTGTCCGACACCGACAACGAAGTCGCCGCGACGCTCGCGCGGACCACGGCGTTCCGGCCGCACGGCCAAGGCTCCGCGGACCTCGCCACCGGATGGGTCCTGCGCGAGCGCTCCGGGGTGGTCGCGCGCACGAGGGCACCACGTCAGCTCGACCGGGACCGCAGCGGTCTGCGTCGCTCTCGATGCGTCCGACGCGTGATCGCCAGGTGCGGCAGGGTCTCCACCGCCGCACTGCGCCGAGGAAGCCGCTCAGCCCTCGCGGCGCCGCTCGACCTCCGCGCGCAGTCGGTCCTCCCGCGCGCGCAGGTCCGGCGTCACCGCGTCGCCGAAGTCTTCCAGCTCGTACACGCGCCGGATCTCGAGGACCGCGTCTTCTCCCGGCATCGGGTGCGGACAGCGCCGCGCCCACGCAACCGCTTCGTCCATCGACTGCACCTGCCACAGCCAGAAGCCGGCCGCCAGCTCGCGGGTCTCCGGGAAGGGGCCGTCGACGACGGTGCGCTCGTCGCCGACGAACCGCACACGCTTGCCCTCGCGGCTCGGGTGCAGGCCTTCGCCCATGAGCATGACCCCGGCCTTCACCAGCTCTTCGTTGAAGCTCGTCATCGCCGCGAACGCCTCCGCGCTCGGGAGCACGCCGGCCTCGGAGTTCGGGGTCGCCTTCACGATCACCATCACGCGCATGTGTCTTCCTCGTTCGGTTCCTGGGGTTGCGTGGTTTGCAGACCTCGACGTCCCGCACGCGCCGCGCCGGACACGCGGGACGACTTTTTTCGCGGCACGGCCGGCCACGGCGGGCCGGGCGCGACGCGCCGCAGGCCGGCGGAGCCGCCGCCCGGTGCGCGCTCCTCGCGGACCCCCGCGGACTTGCGGCCCGTCGCCGCGGCACGCGGCCGCAGCCGGCGCGCCTCCGGCCCGCCGGTCTCGTGGTGCCGGCGCACGAGCGGCACCATTTGCTCGGCACGAGACGCCGTCGACCGAGCTGCGGCGCGAAGGCGAGGGTGCGCGCAACCGCCGGCCGGTCGTTGCCGCGCCTCTCGGGGAGCGAGAGACTCGCGCCATGCGCTCTTCGCCCGCGATCCGTTGGGCCATCTTCGCCGCGGTGCTCGCCGGCGCGGCCTGCCGCGGCGGCCCGAGCGCCGGGGAAGCCAGCGTCAAGCCGGGGATCAACGCCGACTTCCTCGATCCCGACCTCGACGTCGCCCGGTACCGCCAGCGGTTCGAGGGCGAGAGCCGCGAGATCTTCGTGCACCGCGCGCGGATCGCCGCGCTCGCCGGCGTCCGCGAGGGCATGCACGTCGCCGACGTCGGCGCGGGTACCGGCCTGTTCACCTTCCTGTTCGCGCCGAAGGTCGGCGCGCACGGCCGGGTGTACGCCGTCGAGATCGCGCCCCGGTTCGTCGACCACGTGCGCGCGGTCGCGGCGGAACGCGGCGCGGACAACGTCGTGCCGGTGCTGTGCAGCGAGCGCAGCGTCGACCTCCCCGAGGCGAGCGTCGACCTCGTGTTCGTGTGCGATACCTACCACCACTTCGAGTACCCGCAGTCGACGCTGGCCTCGATCCGGCGCGCGCTGCGCCCGGGGGGCGAGCTGTTCGTCGTCGACTTCATCCGTATTCCGGGCCGGAGCCGGCCGTGGATCCTCGACCACGTGCGCGCCGGGCAGGAGGAAGTGACGCGCGAGATCGAGGCCGCCGGCTTCGTGAAGGTTCGCGACGAGGACACCCCGTTCCTCGCCGAGAACTACGCGATGCGCTTCGTGAAGGCGCCGTAGGCGCAGGGCACCCGGCGCCTCGGCCGCGCCGGTGCAGGCTCCGAGCGCTCGCTCGCCGCCATCCCCCGGCCCCACGGACAAGCTCGATTCGAGCCCCGGGGCAACGGTTGCCGAGGCCCGGCGCGCACGGACGGCCAAGTCCCGATGCCAGCGGTGGAGTGCATCCACGCTGCCTTGCCCGGGGCGCCGATGCGGCCAGGGCGCTCGCTGCGGACCGGCTTGCCCGATCCGGCCGGCCATGCATCGTGGTTGCCTTCTCCGCCAGGCTCGTCCGCCGCGGCGACTTCTACCTCACTGGTCCGCACTCTCATGCGACTCTTTCTCAGCTCCCCCCTGTTCCTCTCTCTCCCGCTCGCCGCGCAGTTCACCTCCCCGCCTGGCGCCCCGCTCGGCGTGAACGCCGGCAACCAGTCCGTGCTGGCCACCCAGCCGTTCGGCGCCGCCGCGGCCGGTCGCCGCATGCAGTACATCGTCGGCGACATCACCGCCGGCCCCCAGACCATCACCGCGCTGAAGTTCCAGTCCGACAACTCCGCGACGTCGGCGCGCACGATCAACCTGCTGGTGCAGATGGGGCACGCCACGCGCGGCACGGCGTGCAGCCCCAGCACGACCTTCGCGAGCAACTACGCGGGTGCGCCGGTCATCATGCTCGATGACGGCGCGGGCAACCCGACGTCGGTCAACCTGCCGGCGACGACCTCGTACTCGCCCATCCCGATCCCGTTCAACAGCGGTGCGAACTTCAACTACGACGGCACGAGCGAGCTGATCGTCGACATCATCGCGGACTCGGCCTCGCCGTCGGGCAACTACAGCCTCGACACCCATTCGGGCGCCTGCTCGCCCACCGCCGGCTCGTCGACCTACCTCGGCCTCACGGGCTGCGTGGTGCCGCCGAACACGAGCCAGTTCGACATCTTCAAGTCGGGCCCCAGCTCGGCGTCCGGCACGACCTCGTGCCGGCAGTACGCGCTGCGCGGGCCGGCGAACAGCATCGGCATCCTGTCGATCGGCGTGACCGACCCGAACAGCACCTTCGGCGGCCTGCTGTGCGCCCCGCTGCGCGCGATGCCCGACGTGTACGCCGGCCTGTTCGTCCCCACGGACGCGAGCGGCGGCGTCGCCTCGTCGGGCAACCCGGTCGACCTGCAGTTCCCGGACACGCTCGCGCCGTTCACGTTCTACACGCAGTTCGTGATCATCGACCCGAACCGCCAGGCGCCGGAACTCGGCGTCAGCCTGTCGGACGCGATCCAGTGGGACATCACCCCGCCGCTGGCCCAACCGCGGAGCTACATCTACGCCTCGTCGTCGTCCTCCGCGGCGACCGGCTCGACCGGCACGCTCTACATCCCGGTGATGTACTTCAACTGAGCCGCACCCGCGCGGCGCGGACTGGCATGGCCGCATGCCGGACGTCCGCGCCGCCCTCGCCCTCCTCGCCCCGGCGCTGGCCGCGCAGGTCTCCACCGTCGCGCCGGACGAGGACGCGTCAGTCGCCGCGCACGTAGCGCTCGGCCGCCACGCCGAGGCGCGCACACAGGTCGCGCACCATCGCGACACGCTCGGCGCGGTCTTCGGTGTGGAAGCGCAGGAAGTACGGGCGCTGCTCCATGTCGAAGGCCGAGTCCGCCTTGCCGTGGAGGAAGGTCAGCAGCGCGGCGAACAGCACCGCGACCTCGCCGTCGCGCTCCAGGACCCCGGCGAACAGCGCGTCGATCACCGGCTGCGGGTGGAACGTCTCGGCCTCGTCGAGCGCCTCGCCGAGCCCGCCGTACAGCTCGGCGGTGCGCAACGCCTCGACGAGCGCGGCGGTGCGCTCGTCCTCGTGCACGAGGTGCGGCGCGTGGCGCTGCACCGCGAGGCGTACGGCCGGATCGCCGGCGGCGAACGCCGCGCGCAGCGCGTGCCGCGCCGCGTCGCTGTCGAGCGCCGCGAGCGCCTCGACGTCGCGCCAGTCGCGCACGCCGCGCGCCAGCAGCAGCGCTTCGATCTCCTGCCGCTCGCGCGCGGTCGCCGCGCGCAGCGCCGCGAGGTCGTAGCCGACCCCGTCGTGCCACTTCTCGTAGTCGATCGCCATGCTGCGGCGGAAGCGCTCCAGCGCGCCTTCGGCCGGCGCAGGAGCACACGCCTCCAGCACGAAGAACCGGCCCGCGTCGTCGCGGAACGCGCCGCCCCGAAGAGCGCCTTCCCCCTCCTCGAACACGACTCCCTGCCCCGACGCCCGCGGCCTGGTCGTGACCGGCTGCGCCAGCTTGACGAAGGCGATGACCGACGGCGCGGGGACCGCGCGCCCGACCTCGACGACCTCGTTGCCCGCCGCCAGCTCGGCGCGCACCAGCGCGGCGAGCGGGGCCGGCATCATCGCGAGCGTCACGTCGAGGTCCGCGCTCACCGCCCCGGTCCCAGCCGTTCGACGCGGAAGCGGTAGCCGAGCTTGTCGGCGGGCCACGGGTTGCCCTGCGCGTCGGTGCGCGGCAGCCAGTCGCTCCACTGCTCGTGCTCGGCGGTCGGGTGCGTGGGCAGCGGCAGGCGGAACGCTTCGCCCTGGCCGCCATCCAGGCTCACCTGCAACAGCCGCCAGCCGCGCGCGGTGAATAGGAACACCGACGCCGGCACCAGCCAGTGGCCGTCCTCCTGGCGCGCCTGCTGCAGCTCCACCTTGCCCGCCTCCACCGCGCGCCGCTCGCCGCCGACCACCGACCCGAGCAGGACGCTCGGCGCCGGCCCCGTGCCCTGCGGCAACTCCGCGCCGACGGGAAGACGCAGCTCCAGGCGCAGCATCATCTCCTGCCCGCCGAGACGCGGCGGCACGTCGGCGAACAGGCGGGCGACGAGCAGGACCAGCGCAGCGAGCCCGACGACCACGCCCAGCGCGCTGCCGAGTGCCAGGAGGAAGCCGGGCTTCTCGCTCGCCGCGACCACGCGCGCCGTCACGAGGCCGATGACGAACCCGGCGATCCCGCCGAGCAGCGCGACCGCGACGACGGCGTAGCCGGCCTTCCCCTCGAAGCCCGACACGCGGTACCAGGTGACGCAGGCGTTCGCCACGAAGCCCGCGACGACGAGCGCGACGCCGCCGCTCAACACCGCGACCGCGAAGGAAGCTAGCCAACCCATGGGAGTGTGCCGTGGAGGTCTGGTTCGATGCCGATGCCGGCGAACGCGGAGCGCGACGCCTGCATGTCACCCGCTCGGTCCGCCGCGCGCCTGCTCCAGCAGGTGCGCGCTGGCGTGTTTGCCTGCCTCCCGCGCCCAGTGCACCGCGGGGAAGCCCTGCGCGTCGCGCGCGTCCGGGTCCGCGCCCGCGGCGAGCAGCGCCTCGACCGTGCGCGCGTCCCCGTTGAAGGCGGCGTGGTGCAGCGCGGGCCAACCCGACGATGAGCGCGCATCCAGCGGCACGCCGGCCCGCGCGAGCCACGCGACGACGTCGGCGTGGCCGGCGTTCGCCGCCTCGCACAGCGCCTCCGCTCCTTCGCGGGTGAGGTCCGCACCCCGCGCGACGAGCCACTCGACCATCGCGAGCCGGCCCGACCGCGCCGCCGTCGCGAGGACGCGCGCCTCGCGCGGGTCGACGCCGCAGGCGCAGCAGAGGTCGGCGAGTTCGACGTCGCCGCGCCAGCAGGCCTGCTCCAGCGCAAGCGGCGACGCGGCCACACCGCGCGCGGCGAGCCGCCGGGCGACCGCCGCGTGGCCGCCGGCGACCGCGGCCGCGAAGGCGTCGAGCCCGGCGCGGCCGTCCTCGGCCGCGGGGTCGGCCCCGGCGGCCAGCAGGTCGTCGACCAGCTCCGCGGCGCCGCACGCCGTCGCCTCCAGCAGCGCCGAGCGGCCGGTGGCCGGGTCGCGCGCCGTGGCATCGGCCCCCGCCGCGAGCAGGACCCGCACGATGGCGCCTGCCCGGCGGCGCACGGCGAGCTGCAGCGCCGACTCGGCGCCGGAGACCACGTCGCGGTCCCAGGTCTGCTCGTACGTGCGCGCGGCACTCGGGTCCGCACCCGCGGCGAGCGCGGTGCGCACCGCGGCCTCGTCGCCGCGCTCCACCGCGGCCAGCAGCGCCTCGTCGAGCGGAGTCATCTCAGGCCGACTCGGCGAAGAAGCGCAGGTCGCGGACGAGCAGCTCCGCGACGTCGAGCGCCCGGGTGATGCCGTCGGGGGTGGACGTCACCCGGATCACGAGCGCCTTCTCGCCCGGCGCCTGCCGCACCAGGAAGGCCTGCTCGATCGCCTCGCCGTCGACCACGGCGTCGCGCACGCCGAGGCACTCCATGTCGGCCAGCCGCAGGCGCAGGAAGCGCGCCTGCGGCCACTCCGCGGCCAGCTCGGCCTGCACGCGCGCGAGCAGCGCGTCCGCGTCGCCGCCGTCGAACGAGCGCAGGTCGAAGTTGATCTGCGTCGTGCCCGACGGGTCGTACACGAGAAGGCGGCGCCCGTCGTCGAGCACGAACCAGCCGAACGGCACGCGCAGCGACGCGACCAGGGCGGCCGAGCCGACCTCGGCCCACCGCGCCTCCGCGTCCTGCCGCAGCACGCGCGGCGCGAAGCCGATGCCCTGCTCGCGCATGCGCACGTTCTGCGGATGCTCCTGGTCGAGCGTCGCGGCGTCGTCGGCGAGCGCGGCGTCGGCGTGCGTGAACGCGCTGTCGGCGTCGGCCGGCGCTTCCTCCACGACCTGCTCCTCCGCGGCGGCCCCTTCCTCGGCTTCCTCGGCGACGCGCGGCGCTTCGGCTGCGCGCGCCTGCGCCGGGAGGGCCGCGCTGACCGATCCGAACGTCGACGGCCCGACCTCGACGCCGGGGGCGACGAGCGGCGCGTTCGCGCCGAGCGGACCTTCCAGGGTGAACGACTGCAGGATCGTGCGCAGCATGTCGTGCACGCCGAGCCACATCGCCTGCGGCGCCATCACCGAGGCCTGGATCAGGCGGCCGCCGTCCTCGAACATCGCGAGGCGCGCGCGCACCACCGTGTCGCCGCTCTGCTGCATCCCCCAGCACGCGACCGCCGCGTGCGGGCCGAGCTGCTCGTGCTCGATCGGCCCCGGGTCGCAGCCGTTCTCGCGCGCCGCCCAGTCGAGCCACTGCGCGACGCAGCCGTCGGCATACGCGGGCCGCACGGCGACCGAGAACACGAGCAACCCGTAGCTCGCGATCGAGACGCACACCGGGGCGAACACCTCGGGGCGCGCGAAGTCGACCGGCTCGGCGGGGATCTCGGCGATGTGCCAGTCGGTGGGCCGCAGGAAGGAGAACGTGAGGCGGCCGACCGGGGACTCGATGCGGGTCGGCACGAAGCCGGGCGGAGTGGACGAGGACATGGTCGTGTCGGGCGTTCAGGTGTCCCCGCTCAGGCCGGCCAGTCGAACCGCACGCTCCTGGCCTCGGCGGCGGTCCCGTCGGCCTTGCGCAGGCGGACGAACATCTCGACCGCGCTCGGCTCGCCCTCGTGCTGGTGCACGCGGAACTCGATCTGCCGCGGGTCGCCCGCGCTCGGCTCGAACGACTACCCCCACAGGAAGTACGGCTTGCCCTGCGCGTGCGC
>DATGPD010000601.1:0-6154 GCA_035305285.1 Planctomycetota bacterium | reverse complement strand
AGCAGGAGGTACGGCCCCTGCCGCGCAGAGATCACCATGCTGCTCTTGGCGAGGAAGCCGATTCCGGCGCGCACCGCGAGCGCGCGCTCCAGCACCGGCACGGCGTCGGTGCCGACCTTCATCGCCGCGTGCGGGACACCTTCGGCCGCGAGGAGGTCGCGCAGGCGGCGCGTCGCCCGGCCGAGCACGCGGTGGTAGTCCCGGCCGACCGCGTAGCGCGCGATGCGCGCACCGTCCGCGAGCGCGCCGGGTCGTTCGCCGTAGGCCGCGGCGAGCGCGACCACGCTGCGCGCTGCGGGTGCCCACGCGGTGGGGGCGGTGATCCGGTCGCGGTTCCGGTGCAGGTAGTGCATGTCGCCGGCCCGCCCCGCCGCGAGCCACTGGAGGAAGCGCGCGCCGTCGGCGCCCACGTCCGCCGGCCCGAACCCCACCGCGACGAACCCGAGGTCGGCCGCCATGGCGCGGATCCGGTCGGGGGCGGTCATGCCGCGCGGGGTCGTGTGCGGCCGGAAGCCGGCGTGCGGGCGCCGGCCGCCGCGCTTCGTCCCGCCGCCCGCGCCGGCTCAACGCGCCGGCGCCGGACGGTCGATGAAGGCCGGCGAGGGTTCGTCATGGAAGCAGTGTCGCCCCCCGGTTCCGCGATCACCAGCACGCCCGCTCCTCCGGCCGGTGCGGCGCACGACGTGGTCATCCTGCGCGAGAGCGAGCACAGTGAAGGGCTGGCGCGCGCGATTGCGCGGGTCCGCGCCGACGCCCGCACGGCGCGCAGCCGCATCCTGATCATCGCCCCGGACGGGGGACCGGACCCGGCCGAAGCTCCCGCGCGCCTCGCTCCGGTCGGGCTGCGTGCTCGCTGCGAGGCCGCCGCGCACGCGGTGGAGCGCGTGGGCGCGCGGATCGCGCCGCTCGTCTCGGACCTCGACCGGCTCGTCGAGGAGTGCGAGCGCGAGGCGGGCGAACTCGCCGAGGACGTCGGGGAAAGCGCGCGCGCCCGGCTGCAGCATCGCGCGAAGATCGTCGCCGAGATCCTGACGTGGATCCGCGCGGTGGCCGGCGACCTCGACGCGGCCGCGCGGGCCGCGTGCGGGCGCCGGCAAGTGGTGGAACTCGCCGACCTCGCCGCCGAGGCATTCGAGGAGCTGGGCCGCGAGGAGGGGTGCACGGTCCGTTTCCTGTTCTCCCGTCCGGGAGCGCCCGCCGAGGTCGAGATCGACGCCGCGTCCGCGGCCGACCTCGTCTCCGGAGCCGCGCGTCTGGTCGCCGCGCGCATCGGCGGCGCCGGCCGGATCGTCGGCACGGTCGAGAGTACGCCGGCAGAGCACCTCCTGCGCCTCGCGGGCGACGGAGAGGTCACCGCGGTCCGGGCCGCCTCCCTGGTCGACCGGGTGGTGGAACTTGCGTCCGACCTTGGGGTTGCGCTCCGCCCCGACCCGGAGCACGGTAGCGAGGGCGCCGCCGTCGTGCTCGCCTTCCCAAGGCGCGCGGACTAGCGCGCACGCGGCGTCCGAATCCGGGCGCGGCGGAGTCGCCGGTCCCGGGGGGACTCGGAAAAGGCGGCGGGCAACGTTACAAGGGTGGCGATCGGCGCTAACCACCGATCGGCGAACACCGTGGCGCGAGCCGTGGTCGTCACCCCTTCGTCCCCCCTACCTCGCAACGGGTCACATGGACTTCGCCTTCGCGAGCGTCGCCGCCCGCGCTCGGTTGCGTGAGCGACTGAGCGAACTGTGGGAGCTCACCGGCGACGAAGACCTCCGCCGCTTGAGTGAAGGCCAGCCGCCGGAAGGACTGCCCGAACCGACGACGCCCGAAGACGGGCTGGACCTGGTCAGCACGAGCCTGATGCGATGCTTCAAGAACACCGAGGAGCCGCGCGTGTTCGCCGTGCTCTTCGAGCTGAACCATCAGGCGTTCCTGCAAGCCGTGCACAGCCGGCTGCGGCGGCTCCACGCGAACGTCGATCCCGCCGACGTCGTGCAGGAGGTGTTCCTCAACATCTACCGCTACCCGCACCGCTTCCTTGCGGAGCGCGCCGACTCCTTCCGTAACTGGGGACACCGCATCGTGCGCAACACGCTGGTCAAGTTCCTGAAGGGCGAGGGGCGGGCGGCGGCCTTCCTGTCGCTCGACGACGAGCTCATCCAGGCCGAGGACACCTCGACCGCGTCACCGGTGCGCACGGCGGAGGACGCCGAGACCGCGCGGCTCGCCGACTCGGCGTACATCCTCTACCTCAACCTCTACCTGGCCCAGTTCCAGCGCCTGACCCCGAAGGAGCAGCGCGCTCTGACGCTGGTGGAGGTCGAGGGGCGCTCGTACCGCGAGGCGGCCGAGGAACTCGGCATCCGGGTCGAGAACCTCAAGATGGTCATCTTCCGGGGACGCCGCCGCATCCTGCGCGGCATGGCCGAGTGCCTGGGGCAATTGGCCCCGAATGACAGCAACTGATGCCTCTCTCGACGTCTGCCTCACTACCGAAATCCAATCCCTGAATACTGATGAACTTCCTTCCGGAGACGCTGCCTGCCGAGCCAGCGACCGACCCGTGTTTGCAGATCCAGATCGATCTGTCGGCGATGCTGGACGACGAGCTGGACCAACCGTCGGTGCGGCGGGTACTCGTGCACGCCGACGTCTGTCCGTCGTGCCGAATGTTCCTGGAGGGCATCCGCTCGCAGGCGCGCGCCCACGTCGACCTGCACGCGATCTTCTCGGGCCGGCCGTTGTGCGAGGTCGATCTCGACGGTGGTGAGCATGGTGCGGTGGCCGGGGACCGGCCGACGACCCTGGCCGCCGAGCTGCGCCAGAAGCTGCGCGAGAGCCGGGATGCCCTGGCGCGGATCCTCTACGAGCTCGGGCGCGGGCACGTGCTGATGGGGACGAGCCCGAGCTTCTATCGCGCGGTCGCGCGCGAGCCGGTGCCGATCCCCGACGTGTGCATGCGCGGCCGCAACCTGATCGACGAGGTGCGCCGGCTGGCGCCCGCGCTCGAGAGCGAAGCCGCCGGCCGCGAATGGGTGCGCGCGAAACTGTTGTTCGAGACCACGCAGCGCCGGACGCCGGCCGAGAGCCTGGAGCAGGGCATCCAGTTGCTGCGCGAGGTGCTGCTCCTCCGTCCGCGCTACCACGAGGCGCGCATCTACCTCGGCCACGCCTACCACATCCGGCAGGATCGCGACCTCGCGCGGCACGAGTTCCGGATCGTTCTGGCGGACACGACCGACTTGATCATGCGCGCGTTCGCCCTCGAGAACCTCGGCAACGTCGACCTCGAGGAGGGCTTCCCGGCGCGCGCGATCCCGCACTTCCTGACGCTGGTCGACTCCGGCGTCATCCAGCGCGAGCCGCGGTTCTTCACCACCTACTTCAACCTCGCCCTCGCCTACGGCCTGATCGAGGATTTTTCGGCGTGCGGCCAGTGGCTCGGCCGCCTGTATTCCGAGTTCGAGCACAAGCGGGGGCCGATGCGCAAGGAGCTGCACTCCCGCGCGCAGTTCGCCGCCACCATCGCGCGCCACCCGCGCGTCGCCGCCGCGTTCGCCCGGCGGTTCCCCGACTGGTTCCCACTGCCTGACGCCAGGCCGCTTTCGCCGGAGTCGCACTGATCATGTCGCGCAAGCTCCTCCTTGCCCTGCTCGCGTTCCTGCTGGCCGCGATCACTGCCTGGGCCGAACCCGGCGGTGAGGGCGGCTGCGTCAACCTCCCCGGCGGCCGCACCGCGCAGACGCCGAGCGGCGTGAACGGGCGCTTCACGACGAGTGTCCTGGAGAACAACGGAGTCACGTTCGTGCTGCCGGACGACATGGGCATCGCCGTCGCGATGATCCGCGGCAACGACGTGCCGTTCGTGTTCTTCAAGGGGTCGGTCGACGGCAGTCTGCACGTTCCGGGCGAGATGCTTGCGACGATGCGCGCCGCGAACATCGGCGGGTTCGTGATCGATCTGATCGACGGGACCGGCTACTACCTGTGCGTGCGCGTGTCGCTCGACGCCGGCTCGATGCTGACCGTCGTGGTCGACTGACCGAGGGAATGAAGGGCGGCCCGGCACGTCCGGGCCGCCGGACGCCCTGTCCTGCGCCCTACCGGACGGCGGGGAATGAGGCCCCGGGACGGCGCGCCAGCCCCGCGTCGATCAGCCGGCGGAGACGGCCGGGGCGGTTGGTGGTGATCGCGTCGATGCCGAGCTGCGCCGCGCCCACGAGGGCCGCGTCCGAGTTGGCGGTGTACACGCACACGAGGTAACCGCGGTCGTGCAGGCGGCCAATGTCCTCGGCGCGCAGATCCTCGATGTTCCAGTGCACGACCTTCGCCCCGGTGGCGGGCAGCGCCGCGAGCCGGTCGTCGTCCAGCGGACCTTCGCCGAGGGCGCCGAGCAGGACCTCCGGCGCGAGCCGGTGGACCTCGGCGACGAAGTCCCACGCGAAGGACTGGACGATCACCGCGTCGGTGACGCCGACCGCGCGCAGCACGTCCACCACGGCGGCGGCCGAGCCGCTCTTGTGCTCGATCATGGCGATCGCGCCGCGCTGCACGACCGCGAGCGCCTCGGCGAGCGTCGGCACGCGCGTGCCGCGGTGCTCGGCCGCGAACCACGAGCCCGCATCCAGGCGGGCGACGTCGCGCAGATCGACCTCGCCGACGCGGACCCCGCTCCGGCCGAGCACGACCGCCGCGTCGGTCGTCCGATCGAGCGAGTCGTCGTGCAGGCACACGAGGTGTCCGTCACGCGTGACCTGCACGTCGAACTCGACCATCACGGCGCCTGCGGCGACCGCCGCTGCGAACGCCGGCAGGGTGTTCTCCGGGAACGCACCGCTGTCGCCGCGATGTCCGACGACGATCGGCTCGTCGGCCGCGGCCCCGCGCAGTCGGGCCAGCAGGGCGGGTTCGCCGGTCATTCGCCGATGCCGCCTTCGTGCGGTGTCCCCTTGTGCACCCGCAGCGAGCGCACCGCGATCACCTGGCCGTCGACCGTCAGCTCGAGGCTGTGGCTGCCCTCCCGCTTGAATTCGACGTTGGGGAAGGGCATCGCCAGCTCGAAGTTGCTCAGCGGGCTGCTGTCCGGGATCGGCGGCACCTGGCCGCGCACCGCGTACACGACGTCGCCCTGGTCATCGCGCATGACGACCTCGACGACCGCGTTGCCCATGAACTCGCCGAGGCTGAGGAACACCTGGAACGGCGGGAAGCGGACCGGCAGCTCGCCCACGAGGATGGCGTCGAAGGTGCCGATGACGCACCACTTGCCGGTCGGCAGCATCTGGAACGCCTGATCACAGATCAGGAAGGCATAAGGCTGGGGCAACGGCCGCTTCATCGGCCGCATTGGAACACGGGCGCACGACACCGGGGCGGGGAAACCGGGCGAGCGTCGCGCCACCCCGCCGGTCCCGATCGCTCTCCAACCGGGTGGAAAGATGGCCTAGCATTCGTCCGTTGTGGCGGCCCCGGGGGCCGCGGCCGCCCGCGCGTCCGCGGGCGGTGTACCGTGCCCACGTCCGCGGTGTCGATCCCATGACCAACGCATCTCCAGAGCTGCCGGTCGCGCAGCCAGCATCGTGGCGCGAAGCCGGCGCGCTCGTGGTCGCGCTCGTCGCGTTCGTGTGCATCTCCGACGTGCAGGGGGTCCTGTGGCACCGGTCCGAGTACCGCAGCGCGGCCCACTGGGTGCTTCCCGGCGTGAGCTACGCGTTTGCTGCCGGTCTCGCCCTGTGGCGTTGGGACTGGGTCGTGCGCGTCGCGTTGAGTGGCCGGTTCGTCCTCCTGCTCGCCGGGGCGATCGCCGCGATCTGGGCGGCATCGGCGGTCCCCGACGCCCGGGCGACCGCGGAGCGGCGCGAGGGCGTGCCCGTCCTGCGCGCGGGTGAACGCGAACGCCGGACGCTCGTCGAGCGCACGCCGGTCGCCGCGATGGTGGACTGGCAGACCCCCCAGATCTCGCACATGGACGCCCGGCAGGCGCAGCAGGCCGCGAGCCAGGACTCGTCGTTCGTGCACGAGCTGCCGACGGGCTGGACCCGCATGGCGCCCAGCGCGATGCGTCTCGTCAACCTGCGCGTGGCCGGCGACCCGCGCGCGGAGTGCTACCTCACATCGTTGCCCGGCGCGGCCGGCGGTCTGCTGGACAACGTCAACCGCTGGCGCTCGCAGA
>DATGPD010000600.1:0-5986 GCA_035305285.1 Planctomycetota bacterium | reverse complement strand
CTGGTCGGCGAGATCTTCCACGAGCGCGACGCGGTCCCGCCCGACCCGGTGCGCGAGGAGGCGCCCGGCGTGTTCGTGGTGCTCGGTAGCGCCGACGTGCGCCTGATCGAGGAACGGCTCGGCGTCGAGCTGCCGGAGTGGTCGAGCAGCCGCACACTCAGCGGACTGGTCGTCGAGCTGGCCGAGGGACGCCTGCCGCAGGCCGGCGAGACCTTCGCGGTGGGGCCTTGCCGCATCGAGGTGGTGGAGGTGTCGCCGCGCCGGATCCGCCGCGCGCGCATCAGCGTGGCCACGGAGGCCTCGGCGCGGGCCGCCGCGCGCACGTGACTCGCCGCGCGGCGTTTGCCACAGTGTTGCCATGGGCCGTCCCAACCTGAGCGAACGCCGCAGGGGGGAGCTGATCGGCACGGTCGCCGCGACGTTCGCCGAACTCGGCTACCGGCGCACGACGACGGCGGTGCTCGCCGAACGCTGCGGGGTACAGGAGGTGATCCTCTACCGGCTGTGGCCGGACAAGCAGGCGATGTTCGTCGCCGCGATCGAGTTCGTCGGCAGCAACTCGGAGCGCATCTGGCAGGACGTGCTCGCGCGCAGCGCGGACGCGGGCACCGGCGCCGAGCGCGTGCTCGCCTACGAGGCGACCCACCTCGGCGAGTTCGGCCTCTACCGCATCCTGTTCGCCGGCCTGTCCGAGATGGACGACCCCGCGATCGCCAGCGCGATGCGCCAGGTGTACGCGCGCTTCCTGCGCTTCATCAGCACGCAAGTGCGCGCGCACCGTCGGGCGCACGGCGAGCGTGGACGCCTGCCGAGCCCGGAGCTGACCGCGTGGGCGCTGCTCGGCCTCGGCACCGCCGCGAACCTGAGCCGCGAGCTGAACCTGCTCGGCGAGAGTGCGCGCAAGCGGTTGATCGCGGCGGTCGGGCGCCGGCTGCTCGGCTGAGCGCGCTCACCGCAGCGCTCACCGCAGCAGCTCGACGAGGCGGGCGACGACCGCGTCTTCCAGGCCCGCGAGGCCGCGTGCGGCGTGCGCCGCGAACCCCGGGTGTCGGTCGTTGCGCAGATCGGCGAGCACCGGCTCGCCGGCGCGCGTCGCGAGTACGAAGTGCGCGAAGCCGCGCCCGCCGTCGGCGTCCGCGAGGTCGGCGACCAGCACGTAGTCGGCGTCGGGCGGCTCTTCTTGCAGCGCCCGGCGCAACGCGGCGGCGAGGTCCCACAGGCGCTTCTGCTGGTTGCTCGTCGCGCCGACCCGGAGGGCGGCGCCGCTCCGCGCCGCGACCACGCGGCAGCCTAGGTCGCGCGCCGCGGCGGCCGCAAGCCGATCGGCGCTCGCGGCGTCGTGGCCGTTCAGGACCAGCGTCGGCAGGACCGCGATCCGCGCGTCCGCCAGGTCCTTTCGCAACGCGTCGCGCCGCGCCTGCATCGCCGCCCTGGCCTCGGCGTCGGGCGCGCCGGACTTCTGCCGCCACTTCTCGGCGAAGCGGCCGTCGCGCACCGGCTTCGCCTTCCAGCCGGTGAGCGCGCCGAGCCGCGCGGCGACCAGCGCCGCGCAGCCGAGCGGATCGGGGTCGCGCCCCGCCGTGCGCGCGAACGCCGCGTCGGCCGGCGTGCAGCGGTCGGCGACCACGAGCCCGCCGTCGGCGTCGACCACGACGAAGCGGACCTCGGTCGGCCCCGAGCGCGGGTCGCCGAGGAACTCGGCCCACAGCGCGTGGCGTGCGGCGCCGCCCGCGCCGCGCGCGCCGCGCACGAACGCCGCGTAGCGCGCGGGGACCTCGGCCCACGCGGCGCCCGCCGAGTCGAAGGCGCGGTCGGCGACGCTCAGGTCGGCGAACCCGTGCTGCTCCAGGACCAGGCCGAGCACGTCGGCGACCTCCGCGCTCGGCCGGCCGAGCACGTGCACGGGGTGGATCGTGAGCGGGACTCCGGGGCCCGCGGCGACGAACGCCGCGGCGGCGGGCCCCGGTTCGGGCGCGCGCTCCTGCGCGCAGGCACAGGTCAACAGGAGGAACGGGAGCGACGGCGAGCTACGGAGCATGGCTTGTCGAGTTGTGTAAGTGAACACTAGCATAAAGCGCCGCCGGGTTCCGTTGTTTCGTTCGCTCCCGTTCGCCGCCGCTGCCCGGGGCAAAGGTCGGCACCCGGTCCTGCCGACAAAGCACGCGGCGGCATGGGCTTCGAACCGCAGACACCCACCCTCACCAGCCTGCAGCGCCTCGACCTCGCGCTCGCGGCGCGCGCCGTCCCGCGCGCCGAGACCCTCGACCTGAGCGCGCCGCCGGAGACCTGGGCGCACCTGCTGCTCGACGGCGGCCAGCGCCCGCGCCCCGCAGCGGGGCTGGTGTGCGGCCACCTGGAGCTGCGCGGCATCGACCTGCGCCTGTCGGAGGTGCAGGCGGTGCTGCACGGCCGGCCTGGGCGCTACCTCCCGGAGAACCAGGAGTTCGTCTTCATCCACGGCATGGCGCGCTGCCTGGCGCTCGTCGCCGACCGCGCGCGCGCGCACTTGCTGCCCGACGGCGAGTTCGTCATCGAGCTGTTCCGCACGTTCGCCGGCGACTTGATGCGCTTCAAGAACAACTGGTTGCGGCGCGACATGCCGTGGGACGGCCTGCTGCACGTGACCTATCCCGAGGCAGGCGAGGTCCCGCGCCTGCTGGGCACGTTCACGCCGGCGACCTGCTACCGCGACTCGCTGCAGCGCTTCGCCGCGCTGCACCCGGTGCGCCAGGCGTTCCGCGTCCTGTGGCGGCTCGCGCGCATCGCGCCGTTTCCGGACTTCAACGTGCTGATCGCGTTCCTCGCGATGAACACCTACCTGATGGTGCGCGGCTACCCGGCGATCGCTCCGATGCCGGGCGACCGCGAACTGCTGAACCGCGTGCTCGCCGGTCCGCCGCCGCTGCGCATCCCGACCTTCGAAGCGCGGCTCGCCGACTCGGTGTGATCCGACCGCCGCGCGCGCCGCCGCGCATCGTCAAGATGCCGGTGGCATCCGGCCGATAGCCAAGGGGACGTCCGCCGCGCGGCGGATCGCAGGCGAAGGAAACGGTGCAACGACTCTCGGCCAGCGCGGCACGGCCGCACGACCCACGTGGCTTCGGCGGACAGGTCCCGTGCCTGTCGGCACTGGTTCCGCACGCGGGCCGCATCCTGCACGTACCCGACGGCGGGCGGCGCGAGGGCCCGTTCCTGCACCTGCCCGACGGGCCGTTCGACGGTGCGGTGGTGAGCGGCCTGCCCGGGTCGCTCGGCGCGCTGCCGGAGTTCTTCGCCGCGCTGCGCGCGCGCCTCGTGGAGGGTGCGCCGCTCGTGGTCGACGCCGCCAACGCGCAGAGCCTCGTCGCCCTGCGTGCCGGGCTCGAAGGCCGGCCGCGCCGTGTGGAGCCGGTCGGCGACCCGCGCGATCCCGACCGCCCGGTGCAGCGCGCCGACCTGCTGCGCTGGCTCGCGGACGCGGGCTTCCTGGTGCACGACGTGTTCGAGGTGTCCGCGCCCGGCGACCCGGTCGTGCCCGAGTTCCCGGCCGCGCTGCTGGCGCAGGGGATCCTGCCGTTCGCCCTGCGCGGCGGCCCGCCGCCGCGCCGCTTCTGGCTGACCGCGTCGGCGCGTGCCGCCCTGCCCGGCTCGATCCTGATCGGTCCGGGCGATGCGGACGCCGTCGCGCGCACGCGCGCCTGCCTCGCCTTCCTGCCCGAAGGCTGCGAGGTCGTCGAGTGCCGCGGCGAGAACGAGGCCAGTGCGTTCGCCGCCGGCGTCGCCGAGGCCGCGGGCGAGTGGCTCTGGTTCCTGCGTGCGGGCAGCACGGTGGACGCCGCCGCGTTCGCGGCGCTGCACGGCCGGCTCCTCGCCGCCGCCGCCGCGGTGCCGGCGCGCGCCGGCGCGCCGGTCGCGCCCGGCGACCTGAGCGGCCTGCTCGTGTGGCGTACGACCGCGCTGGCCATCGGCTCGTTCGCGTACCCGTACTCGTGCCCGGCGATCGCGTACGAGGACTTCCTGCTCGCGCTCGACGCCGCGGCCGGCGAGCCCGCGCCGGCGGAGACGCACGGCTTCGCGACGCCGCCCGCGCCGCGCGCGGTCGACGGCGTCGCCGAGGAGGCGCGCGACCTGGTCGAGCGCTGGCAGCGACTCGGGTTGACGCACGGCCACGACCCGCGCGCGCGGCGCGACGTGCCGCCGCCGCCCTGGGCCGGGCGCGAGCCGCGCCTCAGCCTCGTGATGATGGTCAAGGACGAGGCGCGCACGCTCGCGCGCTGCCTGCGCTCGGTGCGCGACGCGGTCGACGAGATCATCGTGGTCGACACCGGGTCGAGCGACGAGACGGTCGAGATCGCGCGCTCGTTCGACGCGCGCGTGCTGCACTGCGCGTGGACCGACGACTTCTCCGCGCCGCGCAACGTCGGCCTCGCCGCGGCGACCGGCGACTGGATCCTCGTGCTGGACGCCGACGAGGCTGTCCGCGCGGGCGACGCGCCGCGGCTGCGCGAGCTGATCGCCGACCCCACGGTCAGCGGCTGGCAGCTCGTCCTGCAGAACGAGTACGGCGACGGCACCAAGACGCTCGGCGTCGCCATCCTGCGCCTGTTCCGCAACCTGCCCGGCATCCGTTACCAGAACCGGATCCACGAGCAGGTGTTGCCGACCCTGCAGGCCGAGGGCGCGCGCCTGGGCTTGCGCGTGCAGGCGGCCGACGTGGTCGTGCTGCACGACGGCTACACCGACGAGTGCATGGCGGCGCGCAACAAGAACGAGCGCAACGAGCGCCTGTTCCGCCTGCAGCTCGCCGAGACGCCGGACGACATCTACGCGCTCTACAAGTTCGGCGACTTCCTGCGCCGCGTGCCCGGACGGCGCGCCGACGCGCTGCCGATCCTGGAGCGCGCCTGGCGCGTGCTGCGCGACCACCCGCTGTTGCCGCCGGGGGAGCTGCCGTACGCCGCGGAGATCGCCGCGCTGCTCGCCCTGGAGTACGCCTGTGCCGAGCGCTTCGCCGAGGCTGAGGCGATCCTCGCGGTCGCGCTGCGCGAGTTCATGCCGACGCCCAACCTGCACTACATCGCGGCGGGCATCGCGGCGCACGTCGGCCGGCACCACGACGCGATCGCGCACTACCGCGCCTGCCTGCAGTTCGCCGGCCAGGTGATGGTCGTGCCGGTCCAGGAGGGCGTCACCTCGTACGTCGCGCTGGCCGGCATCGCGCAGGCGTACCTCCGCCTCGGCGACCGGCGGCGGGCGGCGGAGTGGCTGGCGCGTGCCCGCGCGCTGCGTCCCGACTTCGAAGTGACCGCGCTCGCGCTCGCCAACCTGCTGGTGCAGGAGGGGGAGCCCGGGCGCGCGCTCGGCGTGCTCGCCGAGCAGCTCGGGCACGCGCCGCGCAGCGCGGGAGCGTGCCAGCAGGCCGCGGTGATCCTCGCGCGTCTCGGGCACGTCGAGCAGGCGCGCTCGATGGGCCAGCGCGCGGTTGCCCTCCTCGAAGAAGCCGAATTGCGCACCGAAGCGCAGCGCGCGCGCCGGTTCGTAGAGAGTCTCGGTTAGCGCGCCGGAACGGATCGACAGGAACCCTGGGAGACGAAGAGATGCAGAGCACAGAGCAGAAGATCAGCAAGCCCACGCCCCCCGCGCTCGCTTCGGGTTTCGGCCCGGTGCCGACCCGGATCGGCGCCCGCCCGACCCTGCTGGTCGCGAACGAGGATGCGTCGGCCGCGGTCAGGCAGCAGGTGATCGAGAACCTGCACGAGTTCGCCGGCCGGATCGCCGTGGCGCACCGCTCGGCCGCGGAGGCGTGGCTGTCGCAGAACCTCTACAAGGAGGCCCTGCCGCATCTGGAGGCGGCGGTGCGCTTCGCGCCCGACGACCTCGAATACGCCAACCAGCTCGGTTTCGTGCGCTACATCACCGGCGACGACCAGGGCGCGATCGCGGCGTTCGTCTCCGTGCTGGAGCGCCAGCCCGGCAACGCCGACTCGATGTTCAACCTCGGCATGGT
>DATGPD010000599.1:0-4010 GCA_035305285.1 Planctomycetota bacterium | reverse complement strand
CGGCCTGAGCGAAGACGAGCGCCGGCGGCTGAGCGCGACCGCCGCCGAGCTGCGCCGCGCGGTCGACGAGCGCCGGACTTGGACGTTCGACGACGGCGACATCGCGATGAAGCACGCGGTGATCAGCAAGCTGATCGAAGCGATCGAGGCGGCGCAGGCCGAGGGCGGCAGCATCGCGCGCATGCGCTGGCGCCTGCAGGAGGCCAACACGTTGCGCGCGCGCTCGGTCGACGCGCACGCGGAGGCGTGGCAGGCCGCGGCGGAAGCGGTGCGCACCGCGCCGGCCTATGCCGCGGCGGTCGCGGCCGGCCTCGTGCTCGTGCCGCAGACCGGGCTCGTCCCGCTCGGCGCGGACCCCCTTTCGGGCCTGCAGGAATTCGCCGTCCTGCAGACCGGTGCCCCCCCCTCGCGCAAGGAGGACGGCACGCTCGCGATCACCGAGGACAGCGCGCTCGTGCTCGTCCTGCTCCCCGGCGGCGCGTTCAAGATGGGCGCGGCGGCGAACGGCGACGCGAACGTCGATCCCGCCGCCCTCGACCACGAGGCGCCGGTGCACGAGGTCGCGCTCGCGCCGTTCTTCCTAGCCAAGCACGAGATGACCCAGGCGCAGTGGCAGCGCTGGACCGGGCAGAACCCGAGCTACTACTTCGCGGGCCGCCTGGTCGGCGACCGCCAGCGGATCACGCCGCTGAACCCGGTGGAGACGATCACCTGGTACGAAGCCGAAGAAGTGCTGCGCCAGCTCGGACTGGAGCTGCCGACCGAGGCGCAGTGGGAGTACGCCGCGCGCGGCGGCGGCAGTTCGATCTGGATCGGCGGCGACACGGTCGCCGACCTGCGCGGACGCGCGAACTTCGCCGCTGCGGACTCGCCGCCGGACTGGATGCCCGACCGGACCTTCGCCGACGGCTTCCTGGTCCACGCACCGATCGAAGCGGTAGCCGGCAACGGTTACGGCCTGCACCACATGCTCGGCAACGTGAGCGAATGGTGCCGCGATCCCTACGGCTCGTACAGCAACCCGGTGCGCGGAGGCGACGGCCTGCGCGTGATCCAGCCGGGCCTGCCGCGCGTGCACCGCGGCGGCAGCTACCGCAGCAGCCCGGACAAGATCCGCATCACCGCGCGCGCCGACGATCCCGCCGATGCGCGCAGCGAGAGCCGCGGCGTGCGTCCGGCGCGCCGGCTCGAGCTGCCGTGACCGCGCGCCGGGCTGACACGCGCGCGGTGCATCGTCTGTCTCGGTGCACGGCGCTGCGCACGTTCCCGTACCGCCATCGCAAGCCGCCGCCGCATTGCCGGCAGCCCGTCCGTACGGCGCACGGGTTTGGCGCACCGGACGCTGGGCTATCATCGCATCGTGAACGACGCCGACGCGCGAACGACGCCCACGCTGAAGCCGGTGCGAGTCGCCGGCCTGCCGGCGCGGCTCGAGCTGGTGCGCGGCGAGCTGACCCTCGGCCGCGCACCGAGCAACGTCGCGGTCATTCCCGGCGACGCGTATCCGCAGGTGTCGGCGCACCACGCGCGCATCAGACAGGACGGCCACGACCTCGTGCTCGAGGATCTCGGCTCGCGCAACGGCACGTTCGTCAATGGCGAGCGCGTCGAGCAACGCCGGCTGCGCGACGGCGACATCGTGCAGCTCGGCAGCCACGGGCCGCAGTTCGTCGTCGAGTTCCCGCTGGGCCAGTCCGCGACCGTCGTGGTCGATCCCGAGACCGCGGCGCGCGTGCTCGGCACCGACCCGGGCAGCAGCACGACGGTGTTCAAGGTCAAGCGCGCCCTGGGCATCCCGCCGGACGCCGACGTCGCGCAGTGGGTGCAGCGCCACGAGCGGCGCTGGCGCAAGAGCGCGTGGCTGACGGTCGCCGTGGGGCTCCTCGTCGGCGTCGGCGTCGCGATCGCGGCGGCCGGCCGCGCCGACGGACTCGACCAGATCGCGCAGCTCAACGCCGAGCTGAACGCCAAACTCGCCGCGGCATCGCAAGCGTTCGACCGGCAACGCGAGGAATGGGAAGCGCAGAAGGCCGCGCTCGAACGCGAGCGCACCGCGTTGCTCGCGCAGATCGAGAGAGTCGCGAGCCACGAAGAGTCGTCCTCGGCCGAACTGGCCGAGCTGCGCCGACGGCTCGACGACACCAACCGGTCGCTGGAGCGCTTCAATCCGGTCAACGTCGAGCTGGCCCGCCTCGAAGGCATCGGCCGCGTGCAGCGCGCCGTCGTCTACGTCGAGACGCGGCTGCGCTTCCGCAGCAGCAAGAGCCAGCGCCTGCTGCGCCGGCACGGCGGGCAGGGAACCGACGACGCGTCGAACGACGAAGACCACGCGTACGAGCGCGAGAGCTCGGGGTCCGGGTTCTGCATCCATCCCGACGGGTTCATCATCAGCAACGCGCACGTCGTGCAACCGCGCGGGTACGACCAACCGATCGTGATCGACGAGAGCGAGACGCTGGTCCCCGAGCTGACCCACACGGTGGTGTTCTCCGGTGACGCGCGGCGGCATCGCGCCGAAATCGTGCGCGTGATCGACGTGCCGGAAGAGGACCTCGCGCTGCTACGCATCGAGCCGTTCCCCGACATGCCGTACCTGCCGGACTTCCGCGTCGACGTGCCGCCGCCGCCGATCGGCGCCGAGGTCTACCTGCACGGCTTCCCGCTCGGCAGGATGGCGATCCAGGAAGGCGACCGGGTGATCGCGTCGAGCTTCCGCGGCATCCTGAGCCGCTCGGTGTCGAACTGGCTGCAGGTCGACGCCGCGGTCCATCCGGGGAACAGCGGCGGCCCGCTCACCGACGGCGCCGGCCGGGTGATCGGAGTCGTCTGTCGCGTGCAGCGCATCCCCGAGGGAGCACTGGCCCCGGACATGGGCTACGCGGTGCCCATTGCGGCGGTCGCGCGCCTGTGGCCACCGGAAGGCGCCGGCAAGTAGAGTTTGTTCTGGCGCCGTAAGGCTCGTTCAACAATATCCTTATGAGGATGCTCGCGCGCCGGCCGCACCGCGTCCCGAGGCAGGCTCGGAAATCTTGGGGGAAAGCGGATGTTGGCTCGGTGCGAACGCGAGCGCTCCATGCCGTTTTCCACGTCGCGCCGGCCACGCCCTTTTCGAATCGTGCCGCTCCGTGTCACCGCAGAACTCCGTGAAGATCACGCCCTGATTCGGCGTGGCCTCGCCGAGCTGCGCCGCCTGGCCGACCAGGTCGACGCCGGAATGCGCTTCCCCGCCGACGCGGTCGCGTCGGTCGCGCGGTTCCTGCGGGAGTTCGCCGAACACCAGCACCACCGCAAGGAGGAGTCGCTCCTGCTCGCGACGCTGGCGGCGCACGGCGCCGACGACGCGGCGGAGGGCGTCGGCGAGCTGCTGCGCGACCACGAAGAGTCGCGCGCGCTGTTCTACACGCTGATCCTGTTCTGGGAGCCGACACAACCGCTGACCGCGGAGGAGTCCGCGGCCTTCGTGCAGGTCGCGCGCACGTACGCCGATCGGTTGGAGCGCCACATGGAGGTCGAGGAGTCGCGCTTCTTCCCGCTCGCCGACCGGGTCATCCCGGGCGACGAGCAGGTCGATCTGAGCGCGCGCTTCCAGGAGATCGACGCCGGTCGTCGCACGCGGTCGCAGTGGGCCGAGCTGCTCGCCGAGCTGCGTGAAGCCTGAGCGCTCGGCGCGTCGCGGCGCACATTCCACGGCTGTCGACAGCATTTCGACAGTGTTGCCGACGGGCGGCGAGTGCCGGCGCGCGGCACACGCGCCGCCCTCCGCGCAGCCGAAGGCCCGGACGAACCGAGAGGCGCGCGCGTGAGTGAGCTGGCGCCGGTCGCGCGCCGCGCTACGTTGCGCTCCATGCTGTTGCGGTTGGAGCGGGCGATCGTGTTCGTCGACCTGGAGACCACCGGGCTCGACCCTGAGAAGGACCGGATCATCGAGATCGGTCTGGTGCGCGTCGAACCGGACGGCACGCGCACGCAGCTCGTCGAGCGGGTCGATCCCGGCGTCGACATCCCCGAGC
>DATGPD010000598.1:0-2372 GCA_035305285.1 Planctomycetota bacterium | reverse complement strand
ACGCCGGAGACCAGTCCGAGCGGCAACGTGCACGGCATGCCGCTCGCCGTCCTGCTCGGCATGGGGCACGAGCGCCTGGTGCAGATGGGCGGGTTCTGGCCCAAGGTCCGGCGCGAGAACGTGTGCCTTATCGGCATCCGCAACCTCGACGAGCAGGAGAAGGAGATCGTGCGCACCTCGGGCGTACACGCGTTCACGATGCGCGAGATCGACGAGCGCGGCATGCAGGCGGTGATGGCCGAGGCGATCCGGCACGCCTGCCAGGACACCGCCGGGTTCCACCTGTCGTTCGACCTCGACGGCCTGGATCCGCACGACGCGCCCGGCGTCGGCACGCCGGTGAAGGGCGGGATCGACTGGCGGGAGGCCAACCTGCTCGCCGAGATGGCGGCTGACTCGCAGCGGCTGCTCGGCCTCGAGATCACCGAGCTGAACCCGGTGCTCGACGTGCGCAACCAGTCGGGCGAGGTCGCGGTCGACATCATCCTGTCGGCGTTCGGCAAGTCGATCCTCTGAGCGCGCGCGGCCGCGGGCGGCCCGGGCGGGTCGTGCCCGGACGCCGACGGCGGCCGCCGCGAGTCAGGGAGGGCGCCGCGGCGAGCCTTCCGCGCGGGCGGCGACCCGCCCCGCCGGGCCGCGCGCCGGAGGCGCCGTCCGGCGTGAGCCTTGCGGCGCGGGCCTTGCGCTTCTACGGCATGCTGCACCGCCACCGCACGTTGGCAGATTGCCTGCCGTTCGACGGCGCCCTGACCCTGCTCCTCGTCGTCGGCGTGTTCCTCGTCCTCACCGGCTGCTGACGGCGCGCCGCTCCGCCGGCGCGGTGCGACGGGACCGCCGGACGCGGCGCTATCCGAGGTCGGACAGCTTCGCGCCGAAGTTGACGTGGAACACCTCGCCGCCGAGGACGAGCGCGGGCACCGACTGCACGCCCGCGTTGCGCGCCTCGGCCAGGCGCTGCTTGTCGTTGCCGACGTGCACCACCTCGACGTCGTAGCGGTTCCGATCGAGCGCGCCGACGACCTTGTGCTCGGCGCTGACGCACACCGGACATCCGGCGTGGTAGAAGATCGCTTTCTCTTTCATGGTTCGACTCCTGTAGGCAGGCGCTGCCCTGGTGCAGCGCGCGGTCAGCTTGGGTCGGGCGGCGATCGGAACGAAGAACGCACTTTTCGGTAACCAGGGCACCGGATGGTCGAGACCGCGAAGTCGATCCCCGTCGCGGCGATGGTCGAGGACGTCGTCGGCTGCAAGTGGTCCCTCCGTCTGCTCGGCATCCTCGCGCGCGGTCCGGCGCGCCCGAGCGCGATGCTGCGCGCAAGCCCCGGCCTGTCGGCCAAGGTTCTCAACGAGCGGATCCGGAAGTTCCAGCGCTTCGGGCTGGTCCACCGCCGCGTCGCCGGCGAGCGCCCGCCGATCGAGGTCGAGTACTCGTTGACCGAATTCGGCGGCAGGTTCGCCGAGCTGCTCGCTGCGGTCGAGCGCCTGCAGGACGAGCTGGACCGCGGCGTCGTGCAGCGTTGACCGCCGGCAAGGCGCGCGCGGCCGGCGGCGCTACGCCCCGGCCGAGCTGCTGACCGTCGCGAACACGAGCTGCCCGTTCTGCAGCCCGACCTTGATCGTCCCGACGTCGTCGCCGCCGCGTCGGAGCAGCTCCTCGGCCAGCGGCTGGCGCAGGCTGTGGTCGACCACGCGGCGCAGCTCGCGCGCGCCGTACTGCTCGCTCTCGCCGCGCTCGGTGAGGTAGTCGTACACCGCGTCGTCGAGCTGCAGCTTCGCCTTGCGGCTCGCGAGGAGCTGTTCGATCTCGTGCACGTAGCGGTCGATGATCCGACGCAGCGCGCTGCGGTCGAGCCGCTTGAACTGCACGATCTCGTCGATCCGGTTGACCAGCTCGGGGCGGAAGAACGGCGTGAGCCCCTTGCGCAGGTCCTGCACCGTGGGCTCGCCGGGCTTGATGAAGCCGACCGAGCCGCGGCTTTCCGGCACCGGATCCATGTTCGAGGTCAGGATCACGACCGCCTGGGAGAAGTCCGCGGTCTTGCCGTGCGCGCCCGACAGGCGGCCGTCGTCGAAGATCTGCAGGAACAGGTCGAACACCTGCGGGTGCGCCTTCTCGACCTCGTCGAACAGTACGATGCTGTGCGGGTGGGTGCGCAGCGCGGCGATCAGCTGCCCCTCGCGCTCGTGGCCGACGTAGCCGGGCGGCGCGCCGATCAGCTTGGCGACCGAATGCGGCTCGGTGAACTCCGACATGTCGAAGCGCACCAGGCGCTTCTCGTCGCCGAACAGCACGTGCGCCAGGCTCTTGGCCAGTTCGGTCTTGCCCACCCCGGTCGGGCCCAGAAACAGGAACACGCCGAGCGGCCGGTTCA